>JAGQUM010000011.1 GCA_020438485.1 Thermoleophilia bacterium
CGTCACCGCCGGCATCGTCAGCGCGCTTAACCGCCGCGGCGACAACGGCATTCCCATGATCCAGACCGACGCGCCCATCAACCCGGGCAATTCCGGCGGGGGCCTGTTCGACATGCAGGGGCGCCTCGTCGGCATTCCCACGTCCATTCGCGCGCCCGTGCCCGGAAACGTCGGCATCGGTTTCGCTGTTCCGTCATCGAGGGTGCGCGCCCTCATGAATTCGGCACCCTAAGGAGACGCCCGCGTGAGTTCCCCCCAGAATCCGCCCCCGCCGCCGCCCTCCGCCGCGGCGGTCACGCAGTCCGGCCCCGTCGTGGTGTCGTCCGCGTCGCCGCGCGAGCGCCTCGAGTCGGTGCTGTACGAGCTGCGACGCGTCATCGTCGGCCAGGATCGCCTGCTCGACCGCGTGCTGGTGGCGCTCATCGGCCGCGGCCACATCCTGCTGGAGGGAGTCCCAGGCCTGGCCAAGACGCTGACGCTTGAGACCGTCGCGAAGGTCGTCGGCGGCGACTTCTCGCGCATCCAGTTCACCCCCGACCTCGTCCCCAGCGACGTCGTGGGATCGCAGGTGCTCAACCGCCAGGGTGAGTTCACCACGCGCCTGGGGCCCGTGTTCGCCAATTTCGTGCTGGCCGACGAGATCAACCGCGCACCGGCGAAGGTGCAGAGCGCGCTGCTGGAGGTGATGGCGGAGGGGCACGCGACGATCGCCGGCGAGACACACCCGGTGCCCAAGCCGTTCCTCGTGATGGCCACGCAGAACCCCATCGAGAACGAGGGCGTATACGCCCTGCCGGAGGCCCAGGTCGACCGCTTCGCGATGAAGGTCATCGTGGATTACCCGACCGTCGCCGACGAGGAGGAGATCGTGCGTCGCATGGCGTCCGATCCGCCCGTACCCAAGACCCTTCTGTCTGCCGACGAGTTGATTGCGCTGCAGGCGACCGCGGACGCGGTGTTCGTGGACCACCGGGTGCGGTCGTACGCGGTGAAGCTGGTCAACGCCACGCGCAACCCGGCCGACGAGGGCATGGGCGACCTGGCGCCGTACCTGGACGTGGGAGGCTCGCCGCGCGCGTCGCTGGGCCTGATCCGCGGCGCCCGGGCGCTGGCCGTGATGCGCGGCCGCAGCTTCGCCACGCCCCAGGACGTCCACGCGCTGTTCCACGACGTGCTGCGCCACCGCGTGGTGCTGAGTTACGAGGCTCTGGCATCGGACGTCACGCCCGACCAGGTCCTGACCGCGATCCTCGAGGGCGTCCCCATGCCGGACGTGAGTCTGGGCCACGGCGCGCAGGAGGACGCGGCCTAGCCCGCGGCCATGGCCACCGTCGCCCCCGACACCACCCCGGCCCGCAGCCGGGCGTCCATCGACGCGCTGCTGCGCCGCGTGGAGCTGCGCGTGGGACGCCGCCTCGACGGAGTCCTGCAGGGAGAGCGCCGGGGCCGGCGCCCCGGCCCCGGCGGCGACGTGTCGCTGACCCGTCAGTACGAGCCCGGCGACGACGTGCGCTGGATCGACTGGCCGCTGACGGCCCGCACGGGGGAGGCGATGGTGCGGGTGCCCGAGCTGGAACCGGTGCTCACCGCCTGGGCGCTGGTCGACCGGTCGGCGTCCATGCGGTTCGGCAGCGCCGTCACCACGAAGGGCGACCTCGCCCTCGAGGCCCTGGCGGGCCTCGGCACGATCCTGCGCCGCCGCGGCGACCGGCTGGGCGTGGCCGCCAGCGCCACCGGCGGCCTCGACCTGATGCGCCCGCCCGTGGGCGATCGGCGCGGCCTGTCCGCGTCACTCGAGGCCGTGGCGCGCATGCCCGGGGGCGAGCGCGAGGGCCGCACCGACCTGGCCGCCGCCGTCGCGGCCGTCGGCAAGGTCGCGCGTCACCGCGGGGCGGTGTTCGTCATCTCCGACTTCCCGCACTCGGACGCGCTGGAGAACGCGCTCGGCACGCTGGCCCGGCGCCAGGAGGTGTTCGCCGTCGAGGTGCGCGACCCGCGCGAGCGCGAGCTTCCCGACCTGGGGGTGGTGCGGTTGCGCGACATGGAGACGGGCGGCACGCGCCTGGTCGACACTGCCGACCCGCGGTTTCGTGCGCGCATGGCCGCGGTGGCCGCTGAGCGCGAGGCCGCGACCCGCTCCATGCTGCGGCGCGTGCGGGCGTTCCACGCCGTCGTCGACACCGACGGCGACTGGGTCCTGTCGCTGGCCCGCGCCCTGATGCCCGTCCGTGGACGGAGGGTGTCGTGAGCTTCGTCTGGCCGTGGGCCCTGTGGCTCGTGCCGCTGGTCGCCGGGCTCGTCGCGCTGGGCGCATGGTGGCGCCGGCGCCGCACCGACGCCGGTGGGCTGCCGTATCCGGACCTCGACGTGTTCGATGCGGTTGCCGTGACGCCGCGTCGGCGGCGCTTCGTCCCCGTGGTTCTCGCGGTGCTGGGGCTGTTCGCGCTGGCGCTCGGCGTCGCGCGTCCCCAGGCGGAGCGCAGCGTGCCGCGCGACAAGGCCACGGTGATGCTGGCCATCGACGTGTCGGGGTCCATGTCGGCCGAGGACGTCACCCCGACGCGCCTGGAGGCGGCGCAGAAGGCGGCGCTGCAGTTCGCCGACGAGATGCCGCGCACGTTCCAGGTGGGGCTCGTGGCGTTCTCGGGCAGCGCGTCCGTGATCGTGCCCCCCACGACCGACCGCGAGCAACTGCGCCACGGCATCGAGCAGCTCGTGCCCGACGGCGATACCGCCATCGGCGACGCGCTGCTGACGTCGCTGCGGGCCATCTCCGAGTCGCAGGGCGGCGTGGCCGTGCCCGACTCCGCCCGGATCCTCCTGCTGTCCGACGGCACCAACCGCACCGGGACGTCACTGGAGGACGCCATCCCGCAGATCCAGGCGGCGAAGGTCCCCGTCTACACGGTGGCGCTGGGCACGCCGGACGGCACGCTCTACAACGGGCAGCCCGTGCCGCCGAGCCCGGAGACCATGAAGTCGGTGGCCGAGTCCACCGGCGGCGAGAGCTTCGCCGCCGAGGACTCCGCATCGGTCAGCGACGTGTACCGCAACCTCGGCCGGTTCATCGGGACCGTGCGTGAGCAGCACGATGTCACCGACTGGTTCGTGGGCGCCGCGATGGCGCTGCTGCTGGCGTCTGCCGCCGCGTGGTGGCGGTGGGGGGTGAGGCTGGGATGATGGACGCGCTCGCGCAGTTCGATTGGGCGGCACCCGGGTGGCTGTGGGCCCTCGTGGCCGTGCCCGTCGTGGCGGTGGCCATGCTGCTGGCCGGCCGGCGCCGCTCCGGGGGAGCGTCGCGCTACGCCGACCCGGCCGTGATGGGGTCCCGCCTGGCGGGGCCGCGGCGCCCGGGCCGGGTCGTGGCGGGCGTGCTCGCCGTGCTGGCACTGGCGGCCGGCACGCTGGCCATGGCGCGACCCACGAAGCTCGTGAACGACCGGCAGTCACGCGGCACCGTGATGCTCGTGATCGACGTGTCGGACTCGATGAAGAAGACCGACCTGCAGCCCACGCGGCTGGCCGTGGCGCAGGACGCCGCCCGCCGGTTCATCGAGTCCGCGCCGAAGGACGTCCGCATCGGCCTGGTCGCCATGGCCGGGGCCGTGGACGTGGTGGCCGCGCCCACCACGGACCGCCCCCGGTTGCTGGAGGCCCTGCGCACGCGCTTCTCGTCGACCCGCTACGGCACCGTGATCGGTGACTCGATCGCGGCGTCCGTGCAGTCGCTGCGCGCCTCCGGGGCGCTCACGCCGCCGCCGGCCACGTCGGCCGACTCGGCCGGGCGCATACTGCTGATCACCGACGGCGCGCAGGTGGGCGGGGGCGTCAGCCCGGAGCAGGGCGCGCAGATCGCCGCCGCGGCGCGGGTGCCCGTCTACACCATCATGATCGGCAACGACCCCGGGCTGCCGAACCAGGCGACGCCGCCGGACACGCTGGGGGCCATCGCGTCCACGACCGGCGGCGTGTTCGCGCAGACCGCCACCGCGGACGACCTGCGTCGCGTGTTCGCCGACATGGGTCGCGTGCTGGCGCCCGACCCGAAGACGGTCGACTACGCGTGGGTTCCTGCCGCCGCCGCGCTGGGTCTGCTTCTTCTGGCCGGTGCGGCGCTGGTGGTCATCCCGGCGTCGGAGCGCCGCGCGCGCCCGGCGACCGCCTGATCTCGCCCAGGAGGGCCGCGCCGACCGCCCCGGCGCGCTCGCCCAGCGCGGCGACGCGGATGTCGGGTGGCGGGCGCAGGTCGGTGGCGTACAGCAGCCGGGCGAACCAGGCGCGGACCGGCTCCAGGTAGAGGTCGGCGCCGGCGGCGAGGCCCCCTCCCAGCACGAAAGCGGCGGGGTCCAGCGCGTTCGTGAGGTTGGCCATGCCCAGCGCCACCCAGCGGGCGAACTCGTCGACCACGGCCAGGGCGTCCGGGTCCCCGGCCCGGGCGGCCTCCTGCACGTGCTCGCCCCGCACCGCCTGGACGTCTCCCCCGGCGGAGGCCACGACGTCGCGGAGCCCGCCGCCCCACGCCGCGTCGCGGGCCAGGCGCGCCAGCCCCGTGCCGGACGCGAAGCGCTCCCAGCAGCCCCTCCGGCCGCAGGGGCACGGTGGCCCGTCGGGGTCGACGGTCATGTGGCCGAACTCCCCGGCGAACCCGTTGCGGCCGGTGACCAGGCGTCCGGACGTCACCACCCCGCCGCCGATACCCGTCCCCAGGGTCACCATCACCACGTCGTCACATCCGCGGGCGGCGCCCAGCCTCCATTCCGCGGCCGTCGCGCACGTCGCGTCGTTGGCCACCCACGGGCGCATGCCGATCCGCGGCTCCAGCGCGTCGGCGACGGCCAGCCCTGCCATCGCACGCAGGTGGGCCGAGGCCACCAGCCCGCCGCGGTGCGTGACCAGGCCCGGCATGCCGACGCCGACGCTGCTGGCCGGGCCCAGCTCAGCCACGATGCCGGCGAGGGCGTCCACCAGCTCGCCCGACGTGGCGGGGGTGGGTACGCGGGCGGTGCGCGTCACGCCCCCGTCGGCGTCCAGGGCGACGCCGAGGCACTTCGTGCCGCCCACGTCGATGCCGATGCGCGCCGCCGCGGTCAGCGGTCCACCGGCTCCCAGGCCGACGGGGGCGCAGCCTCGGGAAACCGGGGCAGGCCGTCGTCAGGGATGGCCTCCCACGGGGCCGCGAACGCCGTGAACTGGCGAAACGACGGCACCACGCCGGGGTCGCCGTCGAGCAGCCCCATCCTCACGGCGACGGCGGGACGCGGATGACCGGCGGGGCGCATCGACGCGATGGCCGACCCGCAGCGCGCGCAGAACACCTTGTGACTCCCCGAGGCGGACGTCCACGCGCCCAGGGCGCCGTCCTCCGCGATGATGTGCACGCTGTCGGCGGGGGCCAGGGCCGACGGGGCCGCGGCGGTGCCCGTGCGGCGACGGCACACGCCGCAGTGACAGTACCCGGCGCCGATGAACGGCCCGGCCACCTCCACCCGCACCGCCCCGCAGTTGCAGCGGCCGGCGTGGACGGTGTCGCTCACGTCCGCTCCCGCGGGCGCAGAAGCTCCACCGGGTGACGCACGTCGACGTCGGCGCCGATCTCGCGCAGGCCCGCGGCGATCTGGGCGGCGCAGCCCGGGTTGGCGCAGGCCACGGTGTCTGCGCCCGACGCGGCGATCGCCCGGGCTTTGGACAGCCTCAGCTCGGCCGACATCTCGGGTTGCAGCACGCTGTACATCCCCGCGGCCCCGCAGCAGCGCCCGTCGTCCGGGATCTCCACGGGGCGCGCGCCGGATGCGGCGACCATGCGCCGCGTCTCGGCGCGGATCCCCTGGCCGTTGACGTGATGGCAGGCGTCGTGGACCGCCACCGGGCGGGTGGTGGTGGCCTCGGACGGGACGTCGAGCTCCAGCACGTCCCGCACGCGCGCGGCCATCGCGTGCGCCCGCCCGGCCCACGCCGGGTCGTCGGCCAGCAGGTGCCCCCACTGCTTCATGTGGGCGCTGCATCCCGCGGAGTTCACCACCACCGCCTCCGCGCCGAGGGCCTCGAACTCGGCGATGCGGGCGCGGGCCATCCGCCGGGCGGCCTGCGGGTGCCCGTAGTGGGCGGCAAGCGCGCCACAGCATCCGCCGTCGGGCATCACGGCCGTGTGCCCGCACGCCGCGACGGCCCGCATTGTGGCTTCCTGCACGGGGCGGAACGCCACGTCCATGACACAGCCGCGCAGCACGGCGGCGACGGGGCCGGACCCGAGGCGGACGGGCATCCGCCGGGCGAGCCGGGGAAGGCTCACCCGGGGCGCCCCCGCCGTCATGCGCTCGGGCAGCAGGCGATCGATCCGCAGGGCCTGCGTCACGCCGAGGCCCACGGCCATCGCCCGCATGGCCCACGTGCGCGACATCACCTGGCCCAGCGCGAGCCCCCGCAGGCCTCGCACGCGGACCGGGCGGGTGACCTCCACCTGCGCGCGGGCCGCCTCGATCATGCGCCCGTACGGCACGCCGCTGGGGCAGGCCGTCTCGCACGCCCGGCAGGCCAGGCACTCGTCCATCATGGCCGCGAACGCCCCGTCCACCCCCGCGCGCCCCTCCTGCACGGCGCGCATGGCGGCGACGCGCCCCCGGGGCGCGGCCGTCTCGCGGCCGGTCAGGCGGAACGTGGGGCAGTGGGGCAGGCACAGGCCACACGCCACGCACTTGACGATGTCGTCCTCGGCGGGCGCGGGCGCGCCCGGCAGCCAGCGGGCCCCGCCGGATGTGGTGGATGCGTCCATGGCAGGACCGACGCTACACCCGGGCGGGCGCGTCGCCCACGAAGGCCCCCGGATTCAGCACACCGCCGGGGTCGAACGCGTCGCGCAGGCGGCGCATGATCGCGAGGCCCGGCGGCGCCGGACCCCACGGGTCGGCGCGGAACTCGTTCGGCCCGAACACCTCGCCGTGCCCGCCGCGGGCCGTGGCCAGCGTGCGCAGGGGCCCGATCTCGTCGGGCGTGGGGACCTCCACGCGGCAGGTCCCCACCCCGAGCAGCGCCCGGTAGCGCAGGCTCGCGTCGTCGAGGTCGCGGGCGAGGGTGGGCAGCAGGGCGGGGCTGACGGCCAGGTCCATCACCGCCGGTGCGGCCAGGTCCACCCGCGGGGCGTCGACGGCGGTCAGACCGGCGGGGGCACGGACGTCCGCCGGGGCGCCGATGAGGTGCAGCCACAGGCGGCCCGGCTCCCGCACGAGGGCCGCGGGCCGGTACACGTCGCGCGTCAGCCGCGCCGCCAGGCCGCGCAGCACGTCCCCGTCGTCCTCCCGCACGAACCACCCGGAGGACAGGGGACGGGGCCACAGCTTCAGCGTCGCCTCGACGATCACGCCCAGCGTGCCGCGCGCGCCCACCTGGAGGCGCGGCACGTCGTAGCCGGCCACGCCCTTCACCGTGCGGCCCCCGGCGCGCACCAGCCGCCCGTCACCGGTGCAGACCACGATCTCCAGCACCGAGTCGCGGACCGGGCCCCAGCGCAGCCGGTCGAGGCCGCCTGCGGCCGTCGCCAGGATGCCTCCCACGCTCGCGCCCTCGCGGTGCGCGGGCTGGGGCCACACCTGCCCGTGGGCGGCCGCCAGTTCGTGGACCCGGGAGGCGGGCAGGCCCGCCTCGACGGTCAGCGTGAGGTCGGCGGGCTGATGGTCGACGACGCGGTCGAGGCCGCGGGTCGACACCTGCCCGTCGATGGCCGAGGGGATGCCGGCGGGTCGCGCCGAGCCCGCACCGCGGACGGCCAGCCTGGTACCCGCAGCCGTGGCGTCGGCCAGAAGCGCGGCGAGGGCGTCGCGGTCCGGGGGGGCCTCGGTGTTCACACCCACGTCCCGGGGGGGAGGCTGTTCTCGTCGAGGATGGCCTCGCCGCAGCGCGACGTGACGGGCAGCACCTTGCGGGGGTTCATGCGACCGGCGGGGTCGAACGCGCGCCGCGCCCTGGCCTGGGCGTCCAGGTCGAGCTCGCCGAACGACAGGCCCATGTAGTCGCGCTTCTCCAACCCGATGCCGTGCTCTCCCGTCAGCACGCCGCCCACGGCGATGCACGCCTCCACGATGTCCCGCCCCGCCGCCATGACCCGCTCGACCTGGGCCGCGTCGCGCCGGTCGAACGCGATCAGCGGGTGCAGGTTCCCGTCGCCGGCGTGGAACACGTTCATCACCAGCAGGTCGTGCCGCGCGGCGATCGCGGCGATGGCGTCCAGGATCTCCACGAGACGCGTGCGGGGTACCACGCAGTCGTGCAGGTAGTAGTTGGGGGCGACGCGGGCGACGGCCCCGAACGCACTCTTGCGTGCCTTCCACAGCAGCGCCCGTTCGGCCTCGTCGGCGGCGATGCGTACGTCGCGCGTGCCCGACGCCCGGGCGACGTCCACCGCGATCCCGGTTTGGGCCTCGACGTCGGCGGGCGTGCCGTCCACCTCCACCAGCAACACGGCCGCCGCGTCGAGGGGCAGCCCGGCGCCGGTGAAGCCCTCGCACGCCTCGATCATGCGGCTGTCCATCAGTTCCATGGCGGCGGGCACCACGCCGCGGGCGATGACGTCCACCACGCAGGTGCCGGCGGCGCGGGTCGAGGCGAAGTCGAACAGCATGGTCTTGACGGCCGGCGGGTTGGGCGTCAGACGCACGCATGCCTTCGTGACGACGCCCAGGGTCCCCTCACCGCCCACGATGAACCCGCGCAGGTCGTAGCCCGGCGGGTCGGGGGCGGGGCCGCCGATGGCCAGCACCTCGCCGTCGGGCAGCACGATCTCCACGCCCAGCACATGCTGGACGGTCACGCCGGACGCCAGGCAGTGGGGGCCGCCCGCGTTCGTGGCGACGTTCCCGCCGATGCTGCAGGCGGCCTGGCTGGACGGATCGGGGGCGTAGTGAAGGCCCAGGTGCGTCACCGCGGCCGTGAGGTCCAGGTTCAGCACGCCCGGCTCCACCCACGCGCACGGCACGGCGGGGTCGATCTCCAGGACGCGCCGCATGCGCGCCACCGACAGTACGACGGCGTCGTCCAGCGGCACGGCGCCGCCGCACAGCCCCGTCCCGGAACCGCGTGGCACGACCGGCAGCCCTCGCCGGTGTGCCACCCCCATGCACGCGGAGACCTCGGCAGTGGTCTCGCACAGCAGCGCCACGCCGCACGACCCGTCTGCGATGGACCCGTCGCGCGCGTAGATGATGCGCTCGGTGGAGCCGTCGAGTACGCGGTCGTCGCCGAGGATGGCGCGGAACTCCGCGGCGACGCCGGGGGCGAGCGTGGTCATGCGGGGAATGTAGACCACGCGCCGCGGGCGTCCGCCGTGCGGCCCGAGCGGTGACGGCGGAGCCTGGCGGAGGGGAGGTCGCGGGTGCGCGGGGTTCACCAGCAGCCGAAGCACGTCGCGGACGCCGCCTGCACCCCGCAGGGCGGGCGCTGAAGACCGAGGTGTGGCGTACGGGCGGGCGATGTCACCGGGCTGCGGTCGTCGCCGAACCTTCGAGACGGCACCGTCGCGCCACGGCCGGCGGGCCGCGCCACGATCTCACTCCGCCGTCGGCCCACCCGGATCCACGCGCCGGTGGTCCAAGGGGGAGGGCGACGCGGCGCCCCCGAGGAACCTCACGCGGCCCGACCGAGGAGCGCCCGGGCCGCCCGCTCCCCGGCCTCCACGGCGGCGATCACCTCCGACCCGGGGGCGTGGGCGACGCCCCGCACGGATGCGATCGCGTCGACCGCGGCCCGCAGGGCCGACGCCTGCGCCAGATCGGCCAGCGGGTACGCGCGGGGCAGGCGGACCACCTCCAGCAGGCGGGCCCCTCGCCCGGCGCCGAGCCACCCCAGGGGGGCGCGCAGGGCCGCGACGCAGGCATCGCCCAGGGCGGCGTCGTCCAGCGACCACACCGGGTCGTCCCCCGCCGGCCGGCAGTAGCACTCCATCCCCAGAACGGTCGCGTCGCCCGTCACCATGGCGTTGCTCCAGTGGCCCGTCTCCATGACGCGGGTGAACGGGACCTCGGGGTGGTCGCACTGGATCCACGCGTGCGGGGTCAGCGGGTCGGCCCCATTCACCCGCACGAACGCGATGGCGCACGCCCGCATGGCGATCGGCGCGGCGGCCGGCGCGCCCAGCATGCGGGCCGCGAGGGCTGCGGGGACGGCCAGCACCGCGGCGGGCGCCGCGATCGCCTCGCCGGAGGCAAGCGTCACGGCCCGGAACTCCCCGCCGGGCGCGTCGACGCCCGCGGCGGGCGCCCCAAAGCGCAAGTCCGCGCCCGCGGCCCGTGCCGCCGCGGCCATGGCGTCCATCAGCGCGCCGATGCCGAAGCGGGGGAACCAGAAACCCTCCGGCGCGGCCTGGTTGCGGAGGAGGCGAACGACGCGCTCGGCCGGGATGCGCTCCAGCGACACGCCGTCCACCTTCTCCAGGTATGCCCGCATCCGGGAATCCCGGAAACCCGCCCCCACCAGATCCGCGAGGTACGCGGCGCCGCCCTGCCCCGGCACCGCGTCGGGCACGGGGCCGTCGCCCAGCGGTCGCGGCGCGGGGCGCTGGTCCAGATACCTTCCCGGCCGGATCCCGCCGTCACGCCCGGTCGACGCCACCGGCCGCGGCACCCAGGCCATGTCGTCGCCGAGCAGGCCGCGCATCCACCGCAGGCGCGCGTCGTCGCGGACGAACGGGATGTGGCCGCCCAGGTCGTAGCGCACGCCGTCGCGCGACAGCGTGCGGCACAGGCCGCCGGGGCCGGGCGCCGCCTCCAGCAGCGTCACGCGCGCGCCGCGGCGCGCCGCCCACAGCGCGGCTCCGAGCCCCGCCGGCCCGCCGCCCACCACCACCAGATCCCGGTCGCCCATGGCGTCGAAGACTGTCCGGCCGCCACCGGGGGGTCAACTGTCTGCGGCGCCCCGGGGCGCGCCTCGGCTATCCTCGCGACGATGGAGTCCCTTACCTCCTCGCCGCTGCGCATGATCGCGCTGCTGGTGGCGGCCATCACGGTGATCCCCACGGCGTTCGCCATCCTGCACACGATGGCCCGGCTGACCACGCCCACCGCGACCCGCCGCGAACGGCTGCTCGACCAGGTCTGGCTGGTGATCCCGCTGGCCGTGATGATCCTTATGCTGACGCTGGTGGCCCGCGCGTGACGACCGACGCCCCCACCGCCGCACGCGCGTCGCGCGCCGAGGTCACGGGTCTCGGAGCCATCTTCCGCGACTACGTCAAGCTCACGAAGCCGCGCGTCATCTCGCTGCTGCTGGTCACGACGTTGGCCGCCATGTTCATCGCCGAGCGGGGCGTCCCGGACGGCTGGCTGATCCTGTGGACGATGATCGGCGGATATCTCGCCGCCGGCGGCGCGCACGCCATCAACCACTTCACCGACCGCGACATCGACGGGGCGATGGGCCGCACGGACGCGCGGCCGGTGGTGCAGGGGCGCATCACGCCCGTGCGGGCGCTGGCGTTCGGCATCGCGCTGGGCATCGCGTCCGCGCTGGTGCTGGGGCTGTCGTCCAACTGGCTGGCAGCGGCGATGGGGCTCGCCGGCCTGATCGTCTACGTGGGCATCTACAGCCTGTGGCTGAAGCGGACCACCATCCACAACATCGTCATCGGCGGGGCGGCCGGCGCGTTCCCGCCCCTGGTGGGGTGGGCCGCGGTAGCCGGTGACCTGTCGCTGTACGCCTGGATCCTGTTCGCCATCGTCTTCTACTGGACGCCGCCGCACTTCTGGGCGCTGGCGCTGCTCATCAAGGACGACTACACCCGCGCGGACGTGCCGATGCTGCCGAGCGTCCACGGTGAGCAGGTCACCCAGCTGCAGGTGCTGCTGTGGACCGTCGCCATGCTGGGCGTGTCGGTGCTGCCGTGCGCCGCGGGCCTCGCGGGGTGGCCGTACTTCGTCGCCGCGATGGTGCTGGGCGGGATCTTCATCCACTTCGCGCTGCGCCTGTGGCGCGAGGGCACGCGCCGGATGGCGAAGGTGACGTTCCACTACTCGCTGCTGTACCTCGCTCTGCTGTTCGTCGCGATGGCGGTGGACGCCGCGTGAGCCCGCGCCGTCGCGGCGCCGGGGACCAGGCGTCGCGGCCCCGCAACACGCCGCTGCTCATCATCTTCGCCACCGTCGTGGTGGACCTCATCGGGTTCGGCATCGTTTTGCCGATCCTGCCGCTCTGGGCCGAGCGGTTCGGGGCCTCGCCGACCGAGATCGGCGTGCTCACCGCCGTCTACTCGCTCATGCAGTTCCTATTCGCCCCGTTCTGGGGCCGCCTCTCCGACCGCATCGGCCGCCGGCCCGTGATCCTCATCACGCTGGTGGGAAGCGCGGTGTCGGCGCTGTGGATAGGCCTGGCCGGCGCGCTCTGGATGCTGTTCGCGGCCCGCATCCTCAACGGCATCTCGGGGGCCTCGTACTCCACGGCCCAGGCGTACGTGGCCGACGTGACGACCCGGGAGGAACGCGCCCGCGGCATGGGCATGATCGGGGCGGCGTTCGGTGTGGGGTTCATCCTGGGCCCCGCGCTGGGCGCCGTGTTCAGCCTCATCTCGCCCGAGGCGCCGTTCTTCGCGGCGGCCGCGCTGGCCGCGCTCAACGCGCTTGTGGCCTGGCGGCTGCTGCCCGAGTCGCTGCGACCTGACTCCGCCCACACTCCCCGCTCGCGGCTGGACCTCGTGCGCCGCGCGCTCGCCAGCCGCGCCATGGCGCCGTACATCTGGCTGTCGTTCGTGGCGACGCTGGCCTTCGCGGCGATGGAGTCCACGTTTGCGCTGCTGGGCAAGCACCGCTTCGGCTACGACGAGACGCGCATGGCCCTGCTGTTCGTCGTGGTGGGCGTCGCCGCAGCCGTGGGACAGGGCTTTCTGGTGGGACGCCTCGTGGATCGCCACGGCGAGCGGCCGGTGATGATCGCCGGGCTCGCCGGCACCGCGCTGGGCCTCGGACTGCTGGCGGCCGCGCAGAACCTCGCCGTGTTGCTGGTGGCGCTCGTCATCCTCGGTGTCCTGTCGGGCCTTGCGTTTGCCACCGTCACCGCCCTCATCTCGAAGGCCGGGGGCGACCACGAGCAGGGCGGCGTGCTCGGCGTCACCGCGAGCGTGTCGGCCGCCGCGCGCATCGCCGGGCCGCTCCTGGGCGGCGTGCTGTTCGACCACGTGGCGCCCGGGGCGCCCATGGCGGCGGGCGCCGCGCTGACGGCGCTGTGCCTCGCCGGGGCCGCCTGGATCGCGCGGGGACAGGGGGCCGGGCATCCGGCGCCCGCCGAATCGGGGCGTCGGAGTTCGGGAAGCGAAGTTCCGTAGTTTCCCGGGACAGTCGACACGCTGGTAGGGGTGTCCGAGCCCCCCGGTCGACTGCTACTTTCGGGCGGTCATGAAGAGCCGTCACGCCCTGCCGCTCGCCCTGATCACGATTGTGGTCGGCGCCCTCACCGCGGCCTCAATGTTGTTGATCGACTGGTATCCCGACCAGGCCTCCGAGCAGGCCCCGCGCGTGGATCACCTGCTGTGGTTCCTGATGATCTGCTCCGCGGTCATCTTCACCGGGGTCACCGCGGTGCTCATCTACTGCGCGTGGCGCTTCCGGGTGCCCGAGGACGACGAGAGCGAGGGGCCGCCGAACCACGGCAACACCCGCCTCGAGATCATCTGGACGGTCATCCCCATCCTGCTGCTCGTCGTGGTGGCCGTGTGGGCCGTCAAGGTGCAGCTCGACAACGAGGCCGTTGCCGCCGACCAGACGGCGATCTCGGTCACCGCCCGTCAGTTCGTGTGGGAGTTCGACTACCCCGGCACCAACGTCCAGAGCGGCGACCTGCGGGTGCCCGTCGGCAAGCAGGTGCGCCTCGACATGCGCTCGCCGGACGTCATCCACAGCTTCTGGGTGCCCGAGATCCGCTTCAAGCAGGACGTCGTCCCCGGGCGGACCACGCACATGATTTTCGACCCCACCAAGGTGGGTACGTATCCCATCATCTGTGCCGAGCTCTGCGGCGCCGGTCACGGCCTGATGCGCGGTCGCCTGATCGTGATGCCTCAGGCCGAGTACGACGCGTGGCTCAACCAGGCCAAGCAGCAGGTGGCCGCGCCGCCGGCCAACGCCCCCGCCCCCGCCGCCACGCCGGGAGGCTGAGATGACGCACACGCACGCCCACCCGAGGATCAGCTAGATGGCCACGTATCAGCCGACCCACGCCCACACGGGGCACCACCACGTCCACGGGCCCACCCGGTCCGCGTGGGACTACTGGAAGCGCGCGATCGTCGGGGTCATCACCGGCGTCGTCCTCGGCTTCATCATCACTTTCCTGGCGCGCTGGCTGTTCGGGTTCGACGGGCTGTGGGCCAGCCAGGTCTACTGGTCGGTCTGCGCCACCCTCGCCGGCCTCGGGTTCATCATCGGCATCGGCTGCTTCGACTGGTGGTGGGACTACCTGCGGGGCCGCAAGGTCGACTACGAGGACCACTCGCTGCACGGCGCCCGCAGCATCGGCGACTACTTCCGCCCGAACACCGACCACAAGGTCATCGGCATCCAGTACCTGGTGCTGACGTTCGGCATGTTCATCGTCGGCGGCATCCTGGCCGAGTTGGTGCGCCTCGAGCTGGCCTTCCCCGGCCAGACCATCGCCGACGGCGAGACGTACAACGGGTTCTTCAGCGGCCACGCCACGGTGATGATCTTCGGCTTCGTCATCCCGGTGTTCGGCGGCCTCGCCAACTACATCCTGCCGATCATGATCGGCGCCAAGGACATGGCGTTCCCCCGCCTGAACGCGCTGTCGTTCTGGCTGCTGGTGCCCGCAGGCGTCATGCTCGGGCTCGCCCAGTTCGTGGGCGCGTTCTCGGCCGGCTGGACCGCGTACACGCCGCTGGCGCTGCAGGGCACCACGGGGCAGACGCTGTTTGAGATCGCCGTGCAGTTCGCCGGCGCGTCGTCCATCGCGACAGCCCTGAACTTCCTGGTCACCGTCATGACCATGCGCGCCCCCGGCATGACCGTGTGGCGCATGCCGCTGTTCGTGTGGGCGCAGTCGGTGACGGCCGGGCTCGTGGTGTTCGGCACCCCGTTCATCGCCGGCTCGCAGTTCATGACGTGGTTCGACCGCGTCATGGGCACGAACTTCTTCAACGTGGGTGGCGGCGGCGACGTGCTGATGTACCAGCACGTCTTCTGGTTCTACTCGCACCCAGCCGTCTACATCATGATGCTGCCCGGGTTCGGGATCATCTCCGACGTCATCTCGACGTTCGCGCGCAAACCGCTGTTCGGGTATCGGGCGCTGGCGTTCTCCACCGTGGCCATCGCCGTGCTCGGGTTCGGCGTGTGGGCCCACCACATGTTCGTCAGCGGCATGCCCGGCTGGCTGCGCTTCCCGATGATGATCATGACCATCGTCATCGCGGTCCCCACCGGCGTGAAGGTCTTCTCGTGGCTCGGCACGATGTGGGGCGGAAAGATCCACCTCAAGACGCCCATGTTGTGGGCCATGGGTTTCGTGTTCACGTTCGTGATCGGCGGCCTGTCCGGCGTGTTCCTCGGGACCCTGCCGGCCGACATCCAGCTCACCGACACGTACTACGTCGTGGCGCACATCCACTACGTGTTCTTCGGCGGCAGCGTGTTCACCATCTTTGCGGGCCTCTACTACTGGTTCCCCAAGATGACCGGCCGGATGTACAACGAGCGCCTGGGGCAGATCCACTTCTGGCTGACGTTCGTGGGTTTCAACGCCACGTTCTTCCCGATGCACTGGCTCGGCGCGGTCGGCATGCCCCGGCGTGTCGCGGACTACGACGAGCGGTTCGCCGACCTGAACCTGTTCATCAGCATCGCGAGCCTCGGGATGGTCATCGGCACCGCGATCTTCTTCTACAACGCCATCAACTCGTGGATCCGGGGCCCCAAGGCGCCGTGGAACCCCTGGCGTGGCCGCAGCCTGGAATGGCTGGTCTCCTCGCCGCCGAGCCTGTTCAACTTCGACGCGGTCCCGCAGGTCGTCGGTGGCCCGTACCAGTACGGCCTGCCCGGCGCCCGCCACGCCGTGATCTTCGCGGGCGAGGACCTGGGCGGCGGCGAGTTGACCGAGGTCGACCGGCGCACCATGCTGGTCGTCGCGAACGAGTCCGTCGGCTCGCAGGCCCTCACGGACCGCGTGCGGCAGCTCGCCGCCTCCGGTGTGTGGCGCTTCACGTTCCTCATGCCGGTCGAGGACGGCAACAACCGCGCGGCCGAGCGCCGGCTGCAGTCGGCGCTGTCCGTGCTGGCCGCGGAGGGCATCGACGCCAACGGCTCCGTGGTGTCGGGTGACCCGCTCTCGGCCATCCGTACCGCGGTGGCCGACGACGACCCGCAGCAGATCCTGCTGGTCACCCAGCCGCGCGGCGCCTCGCCATGGCTCGACCGGGACATGGTCGACCGCGTGCGCAAGGCGTCCAACCGCGCCGTCACCCACATGGTGATCTCGGGCGACGACGCGCGGACCCCGACGCGCTCGTCGGCTGTGCAGACGATCGCCGTGGTGGCGAACGACGCGATGGGCGAGGGCCTGGCGACGGCGGTGCAGGAGCGGGCCGACGGCGGCCCCGTCTCGGCCGTGGTGCTGTGCCCGCTCAGCCTCGACGGTCCCGGGTGGACCGACGACGCCGAGTCCGTGCGTGACGCGGCCGCCGAGCGCGCCCGCGCCGTCATCGCCAGCCTCCAGGAGGCCGGCATCCCGGCCCGCGGCGAGGTCATCGACGGTGACCCGGCGGAGGCCGCGCGCATCGCGCGTGACAGCTACGGTGCCACGTCTGTGCTGGTCGGCACCATCGCCGGCCGCGGGGACGCCGACATCGTCGAGGCGGTCACCGCCGCCGCGCAACCCGTCCCCGTCGAGCACGTGTTCGTCGAAGCCGCCCCGCCGGCGCTCTAGGTAGGAGAGGAATGGCAGCCGATCACGCCCACGCGCACGCCCTGGGGCACGCGCCGGCAGACAAGAAGCCCATCAGCCAGGGTGTCCTGGCGATGGTGCTGTTCCTGGGGTCGGAGGCGATGCTGTTCGCGTCGCTCTTCACGGCCTACTTCATGGTCCGCTACAACGTGGCCCAGAACCACTGGCCGCCGCTCAACTCCAGCGGCGAGCCTTTCGAGCTGCCCAAGGTGGGCACCGGCGTCAACACGGCGTTCCTCGTGTTCTCCAGCTTCACCGTGTGGTGGGCGGAGCACCGCCTCAAGCACGGAGACCGCAAGGGCCTCGAGCGCGGCCTCCTGGTCACGATGCTGCTGGGCCTCACGTTCCTCGTGATCCAGATCAACGAGTACGTGCACCTCGGGTTCACCCCGCAGGACCAGGCGTTCGGCTCGACGTTCTACACGCTGACGGGCTTCCACGGCCTGCACGTGTTCGTCGGTCTCGTCCTGCTGCTCATCTGCTACCTGCGGGTCAAGCGGGCGCGGGACTTCACGCCGACCTTCTCGACCCCGCTCGTGGCCGCGTCTCTCTACTGGCACTTCGTCGACGTCGTGTGGGTGGCCCTCTACATCCTGGTGTACCTGGTATGAGCATGAAGATCACCCGTCCCCGCCGCCGCGCCGCCGCGCTGACGCTGGCCGCCGTGGGGGCCTCGTTCGCCCTCGCCGCGTGCGGCGACACGGGCGGCGACGCCGCCGCCGGCAAGAAGAAGTTCGCCACGTGCGCCGGCTGTCACACGCTGGCCGACGCCGGGTCCACCGGCTCCTCCACGCCCAGCGGCGGCCCCAACCTGGATGACGCGTTCCGGCAGGCCCGCCAGGCCGGCTTCGAGGAGTCGCAGATGGCGGGTGTCGTGCACCGCTGGATCTTCGAGGCGCAGCCGCCGATGCCCCGCGACCTCGTGACGGGCCAGGACGCCAAGGACATTGCCGCGTACGTCGCGTCGGTGGCGGGCAAGGACGAGCAGAGCGCGGTACAGCCGTCGGGGAAGGAGACCCCGCAGGTGACGCCGGTGCGGTTCCTCAACTAGGCGCCGCGTGGCGGCGGGACCCCGCCTGAGGGGCGTGCGCGCCGTGGTGACCGGGGGCTCGCGGGGGCTCGGGCGCGCCGTCGTGGGCGGCCTGGTGGCGGCCGGCGCCGACGTCGTCGCGACGGCCACCGGGCCTGCCGGACTCGCCGCGCTGCCCGAAGGGGCCCGTGGCGTGACGCTCGACCTCGGGGACCCGGCGTCGGTCGACGCGTGCGCGGCCGAGGTCGCCGCCCTCCTCGGAGGCGTGGACCTGCTGGTCAACAACGCGGGGGTCCTGGGCTTCCGGGGCGCGTTGCTGGACGCGCCGCCGGACGACATCGCGCGCACCATCGCCGTTAACCTCACCGGGACGCTGCGGCTGACCCGGGCACTGAGGGGGGCGCTGGCACCGGGGGCTGCGGTCGTGAACGTCAGCTCCGGGGCGGCGGCGCGGCCGGGATGGGCGGGCTACGCGGTATCGAAGGCGGGTCTGGACGCCGCGTCGGCGGTGCTGCGCGCGGAGCTGGCCGGTGACGGCGTCCGGGTGATCGCCGTCAACCCGGGCGGCCTGCGCACCGAGATGCGCGCCGCGGCGTATCCGGGCGAGGACCAATCCGTGCTCCCGCGGCCGGAGAGCATTGTCCCCCTGTTCGTTGCCATCGGGGCCGGCGAGGACCCCGGTGGGTACGTGGACGCGCGAGAATGGATCGCGTGAACGATCCCCGCGCCGCACGCCCCATCCCCCCGATGCGTTCCAACCGTGGCTGGCAGGACGCCCCCCTCGAGGCCACGGACGAGCCGCTGGTGCCGGTCACCGGGGCCAGCGCGCGCATCGTGGACCGTGCCGAGTACCACCGGTGGGGTGTCGACGGTGCGATGCCGGAGTCGTGGCTGCGGGCGGACGTCGCGGCGCGGCTGGGTCGGGCGGCGGACGGCCTGCCCGGCGGCATGACCCTGGTGGTGTGGGACGGATACCGGCCGCTGGCCGTTCAGGCCCACCTGTTCCGCAACTACCTGCTGGAGCTCGCCGCCGTCCACCCCGACATGCCCGCCGACGCGCTGGAGGATGCGGCGTCCAAGTACGTGAGCATGCCGTCGCGGTCGGCGCTGTGCCCGCCGCCGCATCTCACCGGCGGCGCCGTCGACGTCACGCTGGGCGACGCCGCCGGCGAGCCGCTCGATCTCGGCACGCCGTTCGACGCGTTCGTCCCCGAGGCGGAGGCGCACGCCCTGGAGGATGTTCCCGGGGGCCCTCGCGACCTGCGTCGCCTGCTTCACTGGGCGATGCACGAACAGGGCTTCTCCAACTACGCGGCCGAGTGGTGGCACTACGACCACGGCAATCAGTTCTGGGCGCACGTGACCGGCCACACCGCGATCTACGGACCTGCGGAACGGCCGGGGTGACCGACGCGGCCACACACGCGCCGGCTCGTGGTCTCGCGGTCGTGCCCGCGCTGTTCGGGCTGGTGCGTTTCGCCCACACCATCTTCGCCCTGCCGTTCGCGCTGGCCGGTGCGCTGCTGGCCGCCGGCGGGGTGCCGTCGTGGGCCACGTTGGGGTGGATCGTGCTGGCCATGGCGGGTGCCCGATCGCTGGCGATGGCCATCAACCGCCTCGTGGACGCCCGCCTCGACGCCGCGAACCCGCGCACCGCCGGCCGGGAGATCCCGTCGGGGCGTCTCACCCGCACCCAGGTGTGGGTGTTCGCCGCGGCCAGCCTTGCGGCACTGCTCGTGGCCGTCAGCCAGCTGCCCCGGATCACGTGGTACCTGTGGCCCGTCCCGGTCGCCGCGTTCGTCCTCTACCCGTTCACGAAACGGTTCACATGGGGCTGCCACCTCGTCCTGGGCGTGTGCACCGGCCTGGCGCCGCTCGCGGCGTGGGTGGCCGTCACGGGCCGCTTTGCCCTGGCGCCGGTGCTGCTCGCCCTCGGCGTGGGCCTCTGGATCGGGGGTTTCGACGTCGTCTACGCGCTTCTCGACCTGGACCACGACCGCCGCGTCGGCATCAACTCGATCCCCGTGCGCTTCGGGGTGCGGCGGGCTCTTTGGATCACCCGCGCGATGCACGCTCTGGCCATCGCGTCCCTGGCGGCGGCGGGCGCGGCCGCGGGGACCGGGCCCCTCTACCACGTGGGCGTCGCCGTCTGCGGTGCAGTCCTGGTCTACGAGCACGCCATCGTCGATCCCGCGGACCCCGGCCGCATCAACCGCGCGTTCGGGGCCGCGAACATGGTGATGGCGGTCGTGTTCTTCGCGTTCGTGGTGGCGGACGTGGCGTGGTAGCCGAACCGCGCCCGGACATGGTGCGGGTTCGTGGCCTGGGGCACGCGTTCGCGGGCCGGAGGGTGCTGGCCGGCCTCGACCTCGACGTGCCGGCGGGGCAGCGGGTCGCCGTCGTCGGCCCCAACGGGGCCGGGAAGAGCACGCTGCTGTCCATCGTCGCGACGCTGCTGACGCCGCGGGAGGGCACGGTGGAGGTGGACGGTGCCCGCTACCCCGACGGCGTGAGGGACGCCCGGGCACGCATCGGCTATCTCGGGCACGACCCGCAGGTGTACCTGGACCTCACGCCGGCGCAGAACCTGCGCCTGTTCGGCGACCTGTACGGGGTGACGGGCCTGGCGGCGCGCATCCACGACGCGCTGGCGGCAGTGGGACTGCTGGCGCGGGCCCACGACCCGGTCCGGACGTTCAGCCGTGGCATGGCACAGCGCCTGGGCATCGCGCGCATGGGCCTCCACGACCCGGGCCTGCTGCTGCTCGACGAGCCCTACACGGGCCTCGACGCCGATGGCTCCCGCCTGCTCGACGGCGTAGTGGCGGCCACGTCGCGCGACGCGACCGTCGTGATGGTCACGCACGACCTGGACCGTGCGCGCACGCTCTGCGACAGGGTGGTGATGATCCACCGGGGCCGCGTGGCGTGGGACGTCCCGGCCGGCGACGTCGATCTGCCCGCCCTGGCGGCGCGCTACGAGCAGGCCACCCGGTGAGCGCGTCGCGGGGGCGGCAGCTGCGCGCGCTCGTGCGCAAGGACCTCCAGCTGGAGGCGCGCACCCGCGAGACGGTGACGGCGATGGCGCTGTTCGCCCTGGTGGCGATGGTGGTGTTCCAGTTCGCCGTGGGGCAGCGCAGCGACGACGCCACGGGCGTCGCGGGCGGCATCATCTGGGCGACGATCGCGCTGGCCGCGGTGTTGGGCGTGGGGCGGACGTGGGTGCCGGAACGGGAGCAGCGCGTCCTGCACGGGGTACTCGTCGCGCCCGTCCCGCGCCTGGTCATGCTGATCGCCCGCGTGATCGTGCTGTGGCTGTTCCTCCTGGCCATCGAGGTGCTCATCGTGCCGCTCGGCGTCGTGTTCTTCGTGCACGACGCGTCGCCCGAGGGGCTCGCGCTGGTCGCGGGCCTCTGCGCGGTGGCGAACCTCGCCATCGCCGTCCCGGGGGCGCTGTTGGCCTCCATGAGCGTGTTCTCGCGGGCGCGGGAACTCGTGATCCCCGTCCTGCTGCTGCCCGCCCTGGTGCCCGTGGTGATCGCCGCCGCGGGCGGTACCCACGCGGTGCTCGGTCCCGAGGTCCAGATGGCAGAGTTCCTCGGGTATTGTCGGTTCCTCGCGGTGTGTGCCGCGGTCTTCTGCCTCGTCGCCTACGCCACGTTCGATCATGTCCTTGACGACTGACACAACCCGCCCCGCCGCGCCGCGCCACATCCTGGCGCTCGGTGTCCTGAGTGCCGTCCTCATGGGTCTCGCGGTGGTGGGGGCACTGGGCATCGCCCCGGAGGACGCCGACCAGGGCGTCGTGCAGCGCATCTTCTACTTCCACGTGGCCGTGGCCATCGCGTCGATGGTGGCGTTCGGCGTCGGGTGCGTCGCCGGGATCGTGTTCCTGCGGCGCGGCACCACGCTGTGGGACGACATCGGCGTGTCGTCGGTCGAGGTGGGCCTCGTCTACTCCGTGCTGACAATCATCACCGGGTCCATCTGGGCGAAGGGCGCGTGGGGCGTGTGGTGGCGCTGGGACGACGTGCGCCTCGTGTCGTTCCTGCTCATCATCCTGCTGTACGCCGCGTACTTCGTGCTGCGGGGCTCTGCCGAGCCCGACCGCCAGGCCCGCTTCGGCGCCGTCTACGCGGTCTTCGCGTTCGCGGCGGTGCCCCTGTCGTTCTATTCGGTGCGCATCGCGCAGTCGTTCATCCACCCGGTGGTGTTCACGTCGAAGGGTGCGAACATGCCGGGGTCGATGCTCGTGTGGTTCGTCGTCAGTCTCGCCGGGTTCCTCTGCCTGTTCGCCACGCTCGTCGCCGTCGAGGTGCAGCAGCGGCGCGCCCAGCGCGCGCTCGAGCGCCTCAAGCGCCGCTTCGATCACGTCCACTAGCCCGGGGGTCCCCGAGTGCAGTACGTCGTGTCCGCCTACGCCGTCATCTGGGTGCTGCTGGTGCTGTACGTGGTGGCGCTCGGCATGCGCAGCGCCCGCCTGGGCCGCGAGGCGGAGCTGCTGGCGCGGATGGCCGAGGCCGAGGACGCCGACCGCGCCTGAGCGCCGCGTGCCGGCGTACGTCCCGCTCTTCGTGCGGGCCGACGGGCGCACGTGCGCCGTGGTCGGGGGCGGGCGCATCGGGGGCGAGCGGGCGCTGCGGATGGCGGCGTGGGGCGTCGGCGTCCGCCTGATCTCCCCCGCCGTCACGCCCGCCGTCGCGGACGCGGTCGCGCGGGGCGCCATCGGCGAGCACCGGGCGCGGGCCTACCGCGCCGGCGACCTCGACGGTTGCGCGCTCGCGGTGGCCGCCACCGCGTCGCGCGACGTCAACCGCGCCGTCCTGGCAGACGCGCGCCGCGCGGGCATACCGTGCAACGTCGCGGACGACGCCCGCGCGGGCGATTTCATCGTGCCCGCAACCGTGCGGCGGGGCGACCTGGTCATCGCGGTCACCACGGGCGGCGCGAGCCCCGCCGTCGCGGCCGAGGTTCGCCGCCGGCTGGAGGTGACTTTCGGCCCGGAATGGTCGGACCTCCTGGCTTTGCTGGGTGATTTGCGGGACGATCTGCGAGCGCGGCATCCGGATCCTGACGAGAGGGCCGCGTGTGTGAGGGCGGTCCTCGACTCGGAGGTTCATGCGATGCTCTCGCGTGGTGATCGCCTTGAGGCCGAGCGCCTCGCACGGACGCTGTTGGAGCTGGGGGAGTAGTTGCACGTCACCGTCGTAGGGCTTTCGCACAAGACCGCCCCGGTCGAGCAACGTGAGAAGGCCACGCTCGCCGACCGCGGCGCGCGCGAACTCATGAACGCCCTGGTCGCCCACGAGTCCGTGGCCGAGGCCGTGGCGCTGTCCACGTGCAACCGCACCGAGATCTACGCCGTCGTGCGCGATCCGCTGGAGGCCGAGCCACTCATCCTCGACGCGCTCGTCGACCACACCCGCATCGGTCGAGACGAACTCGATTGCGCCCGTTACACGCGGCGCGACGAGCGCGCCACCAGCCAGCTGTTCCGCGTCGTGTCGAGCCTCGACTCGATGGTGGTGGGCGAGAGCGAGATCCAGGGACAGGTGCGGGCGGCGTGGGACCGCGCACGTGAGGAGGGAGCGGCGGGCCCGATCCTCAACCAGCTGTTCCGCCGCGCCCTGGAGGTCGGCAAACGCGTGCGCAGCGAGACGCGCATCAGCGCCGGCCCGTCGTCGGTGTCCACCGTCGCCGTCAACGTCGCGTGCGACGCGTTCCGCGAGCTCTCCGGCCGCTCCGTGCTGGTGATCGGCGCCGGGAAGATGGCCGAGGGCACCATGGTGAACCTGGTGGAGCGGGGCGCCCAGGACGTTGTGGTGATCAACCGCACCGTCACGACCGCCCGCGCGCTCGCGGCGCGCGTGGGGGGCAGGGGGGGCGGCTTCGCCGACCTCGACGCCGAGCTCGCGGCCGCCGACATCGTGATCTCGTCGACCAACGCGCCGCACCCAGTGCTGATGGCCGAGCACCTCCAGCCGATCATGGGCACCCGCCCGGACCGGCCGCTCGTCGTCATCGACATCTCCGTGCCCCGCGACGTCGACCCCGGCGTCCGCGACATCCCCGGCGTGGTGCTACACGACATCGACGACCTCGAGCAGGTGGTCGAGGCCAACATGAACGGCCGGCGCCGCGAGGCGCTGCACGGCGAGCGGGTCGTGCACGAGGCCGTTGACGCGTTCGCCGAGTGGCGCTCCGGCCTGGCCGCGTCGCCGGCCATCCGCGGCCTGCGCGACCGGGCCGAGGAGATCCGCCGAGGCGAGCTGCAGCGGATGGAGGGCGTGTGGGACTCCCTGTCCGACGCCGACCGCGAGCGCCTCGAGGCGCTCACCCGCTCGATCGTCAACAAACTCCTGCACGAGCCCACGGTGCGGGCCCGGGCCGCCGTCCGTGAGGCGGAGGGCCTTCGCCACCTCGAGAGCCTGCAGCACCTGTTCGGGCTCGAGCGCTCTGCCTAGCCCCATCGTCATCGCCACCCGGCGCTCGCCGCTGGCACTGGCCCAATCCCGCCTCGTGGCTGACGCGCTGCGCGCCCGGGGCCACGACGTCGTGCTGGAGGAGTTCACCACCACCGGTGACCGTTGGTCGGCGTCCCGCTCGGACGGGCCTGCGGACAAGGGCATGTTCGTCAAGGAGCTGGAGGCCGCCCTGCTCGACGGGCGGGCCGACGTCGCCGTCCACTCGGCCAAGGACGTCCCGGCCGACCTGCCCGAGGGTCTGGTGATCGCCGCCGTCCCCGGCCGGGCCGACGCCCGCGACGTGCTGCTGGGCGTGACGGGGGGCCTCGACGGCCTCGCCGCCGGCATGCGCATCGGCACAGGCAGCCCCCGCCGCCGGGCGCAGATCCACGCCGCGTGCCAGGGCCTGGAGACGGTGGAGATACGGGGGAACGTCGACACGCGGCTCGACCGGCTCTCGGTGGGGGACCTCAGCGGCATTGTGCTGGCCGCCGCCGGCCTGGCCAGGCTGGGGCGCGCGCGCCCCGACGCCGTCGCGCTGCCCGTGGACCGCTTCACGCCCGCCCCCGGCCAGGGGTTCCTGGCGCTGGAGGCCCGTGCGGGCGACGCGCGGGTGCTCGACGCGCTTGCGGCGCTGCACGACGCGGCGGCGGGTGCATGCCTGGACGCGGAGCGGGCCGTTCTGCGCGGCCTGGGCGGGGGGTGCCTGTCGCCGGTCGGCGCCCACTGCGCCGTCACGGGCGGTGCGGCCGAGATGACCGTGTTCGTGGCCGCCGACGCATCCGGGGCCCACGCGCGCCGCGTCACGGCGCGGGCCGCGTCGCCCACCGACGCCGCCCGCGACGCGCTGGGCCGCCTGGGGGGCGGGCAGTGAACCGGGTCGCGCTCGTGGGCGCCGGTCCCGGGGACCCCGGGCTGCTCACCGTCCGGGGCCGGGAACTGCTGGAGGCCGCCGACGCCGTGGTGTACGACCGGCTGGGGACGGAACGCCTGATGGGGCTCTGCCGGCCCGGTGCCCGCCTGATCGACGCCGGGAAGTCCCCGGGCCGCCAGGCGCTGACCCAGGACGAGATCGGCCGGACGCTGGTGGGCCTCGCCCGAGAGGGGCTGCGCGTCGTGCGCCTGAAAGGCGGCGACCCGTTCGTTTTCGGCCGCGGCGGCGAGGAGATCATGGCCCTCGCGGACGCCGGCTTCGGCGTCGAGGTGGTCCCCGGCGTGACCAGCGCCATCGGGGCCCCCGCCTACGCCGGCATCCCCGTGACGCACCGGGCCGTCGCGACGTCGTTCACCGTCGTGACGGGGCACGAGGATCCCACCAAGCCGGGCGAGCAGACCGACTGGGAGGCGCTGGGCAGGGTGCCGGGCACGCTCGTCATCCTCATGGGGATGGGCCGCCTGCGGGCCATCAGCGAGCGGCTCATCGCCGCGGGGCGCCCGGCCGACCAGCCCGCCGCGGCGGTGCAGTGGGGCACCACGCACCGCCAGCGCGAGGTGGTCGCGACGCTCGGCACCCTGCACGACGTGGCCGCGGCCCACGGCCTCGGGTCGCCCGCGGTCGTCGTCATCGGGGACGTCGCGGGCCTCGCCGGCCGGCTGGCCTGGCGGACCGCCGGACCGCTCGCGGGGCGCCGCGTGGTCGTCACCAGGGCCCGCGCGCAGGCCTCCGACCTGTCCGAGCGGCTGCGCATCCTGGGAGCCGACGTGCTGGAGTTGCCCGTCATCCGCATCGAGCCCCTCCCGGCCGACGATGCCATCCGCGGCATGCTGGCCCGCCTGGGCGACTACCGCGCGCTGGTGCTGACCAGCGTCAACGGCGTCGAGCAGCTCTTCGCGCGCATGGCCGAACGCGGCCTCGACACGCGCGCCATCCACCCCGACGCGCGCGTCGTGGCGATCGGGCCGGCGACCGCGGCCGCGTTGAACGCCAGGGGGCTGCGCGTCGATGTCATGCCCGAGCGGTTCGTGGCCGAGGGGATCCTCGACGCGCTGCGCGGCGTCGATCTGGACGGCGCCCCCGTGCTGGTGGCGCGGGCCCGCGAGGCCCGCGGGCTGCTGGTGGACGAGCTGCGCGCGCGGGGCGCCCGCGTGGACGAGGTGGCCCTGTACCGCACGGTCCCGGAGGATGCCCCGGACGCCGACGTGGAGGCGGCGCTGCGGGCCGACTACGTCACGTTCACGGCGTCGTCCACGGTGCGCAACTTCTGCGCGCTGGTCGGCGACCGGCTGCCGGAGCTGCGCGCGCGTGTGGTGTCCATCGGTCCCGTCACCAGCCGGGCGCTGGCCGACGCCCACATCCCCGTCGACCAGGAGGCCGGCGTCTTCACGCTCGACGGCGTGTGCGAGGCGCTCGTGCGGGACGCCGATGAGCCCGCCTGACGCGCCCGCCCGCGTCGTCACCCTCACCACGGACTTCGGCCCGGGCAGCGAGCACGTGGGGGCCCTCCACGCCGTCATCGTCGCCCACCGGCCCGACATCGCCCGCGTGGACTTCGCCCACGACATCGCGCCCGGGGAGGTCCGCTGGGCGGCGCTCCAGCTGGCGCGCTGCGTCTCGCTGCTGCCCGACGCCGTTCATCTGGCCGTGGTCGACCCCGGGGTCGGCAGCGACGCGCGGCGGCCGGTGGCGGTAAGGCTGCGGTCGGGGGGTTACCTGGTGGGGCCCGACAACGGCCTGCTGGAGGTGGCCGTCGACGAGGCGGGCCTGTCGGCCGCCGTCCAGTTGGATCCCGCCGCGGTCGCCGGGCCCGTCAGCGCCACGTTCCACGGCCGCGACCTGTTCGCCCCCGCCGCGGCGCGTCTGGCGGTCGGCGCGGCGCTGGAGTCCCTCGGGCCCGCCGTCCCCGCGCACTCGATCACCCGCCCCCGCGTGCCGGACGCCGTCGTGGGGGAGGGGATCCTCGCCGCGGAGTTGGCGGGCAGGGATGCGTACGGCAACGCGTCGGTGCTGGCCGGCATCCGCGACGTCGCCCGGGCCGGGTTGGCAGAGGGGGACCACGTGTCGGTGGAGGTTCCCGCGGGGCGCCACCCCGCGCGGATGACGCGCACGTTCGCCGACGCCGAGCCGGGCGAGATGCTCGTCCACATCGACAGCCACGGCATGGTCGCCGTCGCCGTCAACCGCGGGTCGGCGTGGGACCGGCTGGAGGCCCACGCGGGCCAGCTGTGCTGCATCACCCGCTCGGGCTTCGGGTCGCCCGACGCCGAGGCGCGGCGCTAGAACAGGCGCACACGCGCCCTGGTCAGCACGAACCCGTGGCCCGTACGGTTGCGGCACACCACGCCGTTCACGCGGGCACGGCAGTGGATGCCCCGTCCCATTCGCAGTGTGCGGCCGGCGTGCAGCATCCGGTGGCCGGACCCGATCCACGTGGACGCGCAGCGGCCGTAGGGGCGTCCGCGCGGGGGCAGGACGTACCGCACCCCCCAGCCCATCGAGCACGACGCCGGCTTCGGCGGGGTGCCGGGCCGGTCGGCGGGCGCCCGCCGGGAGCCGGGGCCGACTGCCGAGTCGCACGTGACGCCGCGGCGCCCCAGCAGATCGGCCACACACCCCGCCTGCCGGTCCGGCACGGTGAACGCGAGGCGGTTCCCCAGGTAGGGATCCCGAAACGGGGACGGCGCGGACGCCGCGAGGGGCGTGGCGGCGAGCCCCGCCCATGCGAGGGCGAGCACGGCGATGCGGCGGTGGATGCGTTCCAATGGGGAATCGTCCTCCGGGGACGCACTGCGTGACGTGGGACTCCTGCCAGTCTCCCCCCGGCTGGCGTTCGTTTCCTCAGGGAAACGTGAGAGTTGTCGGTGTCCGCTGTTACGGAGGACACCCGCCGAAACGGCGACGGCCCCGCCTCAGGGAGGCCGGGGCCGTCGTCAGTGGCGAGACCCAGACTCGAACTGGGGACACCACGATTTTCAGTCGTGTGCTCTACCAACTGAGCTATCTCGCCGTGCGGCTCACGAACGGTAGGGGCCCGGCGCGCGCGACGCAAGGGGCGGGGCCGACCGGCCGGTTCCCGCGGCGCCCGCGCGCAGCTTTACAATCACCGCATGCCCAGCCGCGGACACATCCTGGTGGTCGACGACGAACGCGCGATCCGTCGTCTGCTGCGCATGTACCTCACGGACGCCGGCTACACCGTGGCCGAGGCCGGCGACGGCCGCGAGGCCATCGAGCAGGTGCGCCGCGGCGGCATCGACTTGGTGCTGCTTGACGTGATGATCCCCGAGATCGACGGTTTCGAGGCGACCCGCCGCATCCGCGAGACCGCGCAGGTGCCGGTGATCCTGGTGACGGCACGCACCGAGGAGGCCCACCGCGTGACGGGCCTGGAACTGGGCGCCGACGACTACGTCACGAAGCCGTTCTCGCCCGTGGAGGTCGTCGCCCGGGTCAAGGCCGTCCTGCGCCGTGCGCAGGGGGACGACGCGCCCGACCGCAACGTGACGCTGGGCGACATCCACATCGAGCCCGCCGCGCGTCAGGTGACCAAGGCCGGCGAGGAGGTGGAGCTGACTCGCCTGGAGTTCGACCTGCTGTACGAGCTGGCCTCGCACCCGCGCGTGGTCTACTCGCGCGAGCGCCTGCTCGAACGGGTGTGGGGGTACCAGTCGGCCGTCGGCGCCAAGACCGTCGACGTGCACGTCGCGAACCTACGCCGCAAGCTGGGTGACGACATCCCGCTGGTCGCCGTGCGCGGCGTGGGCTACAAGATCGAGCCGCCCCGGTGAAACCCGAGTCACTGCTGAGCCGCGCGCTCGGCAGCCTGCGGGTGTTGTCGGCCGTCTCGTTCGTGGTCGCATCCCTCGCGGTCGTGGTCGTGGCCGGCACGCTGTACCAGGTGATTCAGGGGCAGGCGCGGCGCCAGGTGGAGCGCAGCCTCGACGCGCAGGCCGAGGCCCTGGCCCGCTCCGTGGTCGAGGCGGGCCGCGCCGACGCACGGCAACTCGTGGCCAACGTCAGCCGCTACTTCACCGGCGAGACGCGGGTGGAGGTGATCTATGACGGCGTGGCGCAGATCTGGGAGATCCCGGCGGGCCCCATCTACGCCGAGGGCGACGCCACGTACCGCTGGGCCCACGTCAGGCTGCAGCGTCTCGACCCGATCAGCGCCGTCGACCGGCGCCTGCTGGCCGGCGTCATCGCCTTGGGAATCGGCTCGGTGGGCCTGCTGGCGTGGCTGCTGTCCGACTCGCTCACGCGCCGCCTGCGCCGGTCGCTGCGCCACCTCGCCGGGGTCGCCGGACGTCTGTCCGAGGGCGACCTCAGCGTTCGCGCCGACCACCTCCCGGGCGAGGCGGGCGTGGTGGCGGACGCGTTCAACCGCATGGCCGCGCGCCTTGACGCCAACGACGCGCGCCAGCGCGAGTTCCTGGCCGACGCGGCGCACGAACTGCGCACTCCCGTCACGGCCATCGAGGGCTTCGCGACGGCGCTGGCGGACGGCACGGCCCGCGACGCCGAGGACCGCCGGGAGGCGGCCGAGACGATCCGCGACGAGGCCATCCGGCTGCGCGGCCTCGTGCAGGAGCTTCAGGAACTGACGTGGCTCGACCTCGACCCCCCCGTCGAGCGCACTGAGAGCGACGTGGCGGCGATCGCCCGCGAGACGGTGGCACGGTACGCCGGCGCGGCGGCAGAGCGCGATGTGGCCCTGTCGGGGCCGCCGGACGCCGCCCACGTGACGGCATGGACCGACCCGGCCCACGTCGCCACCATTCTGGCGAACCTCACCAGCAACGCCGTCGCGGCCACGCCCCCCGGCGGGCGGGTGCGCGTGACGGTCGAGGCGCACGGCCGCGATGCCACGCTGAGGGTGGCCGACACAGGGGTTGGGATCGCGGCGGAGAACCTTCCCCTCATCTTCGAGAGGCTGTTCCGCGTGGACGGCAGCCGGGCGCGCAGCGGCCTGGGCGGGTCGGGCCTGGGCCTCGCGATCGTGAAGCGGCTGGTGCTGCTGCTCAACGGAAAGGTCGAGGTGTCGAGCACGCCGGGGGTGGGAACGGTCTTCACGGTCACGCTGCGCGGCGTCCGGTCGCTGCGGCCGGGCCGTCTGTCGTCAGTGGCCCGCACGTGAGGCCGTGGCCGGCGGCGGCGATCGCGGCGGCGCTTCCTCTTGCGCTTCCCGCGGCCGGCGCGGGGGCCGTATCGGTGCGCATCACATCCGTGCGGGTCGTGGACGCCCAGACGCGCCGTCCCGCCCCCGCGCCGCTGCGCCGGACCCGGGACTACGCCTACGTCGTCCGGTACCGGGTGGCGGGGGAGCGGACGATGCGCGTCACGCGCCGCGCCGTGATCGTGGACGCCCAGGGCACGGTGATGGCCCGCGTCAGGCCGCCGGCCACGTTCGACGAGCCCGGCAGCTACTTCGCCACATCCCGCATCTCCATCGGGCCGGACGACCCCGTGGGGACGTACCGGCTGCGCTACGCCGTGGTGGTGCGCGGCCGCCGGGCCGTGGACCGCGCCGTGCGCGTCACCCGGCTGCGGTTCCGCTAGGCGGCGATCCCTCGGCGGCCCGGGCCTCGGCCTCCTCCCGGCGCTCGCGCGCCACGCGGCGGCGGCGGCCGTCGATCATCCCCACCACGATCACGAGCCCCAGCAGCGCGTACGGGACGCCGAACAGGAAGCGGTTGTCGTCGAGGAAGACCATGAACACGATCCCGCCGATCAAGAAGATCCACCCGATGATCAGCGCGAACAGGAACCCGGTGTTGCCCGAGTAGTCGGAGCCCTCGCTCATTCGGCGAAGTGCCCCTCGATGGCGGCGACAACGAGCGGCACCAACTCGCCCCAGTCCGCGTCGTCCTCCTTCGTGACGCTGACGAAGTCGGCCGTGCAGAACACGTTCGTGACACCGTCGATCTGGAAGACGCGGTGCCCCAGCGGCGACACGGACGGGTCGGTGCCGTCGCGGAACGTCTCGGGCCGTCCGGACGCGGTGGACGGCCGGTCCAGGGTGAACTTCACGGCGTTCGGGTTCGGGGTTCCCCCCGGGGTAACGACGACCACGGTGCGGCGGCTCCTCGGCGGACGGCGGCGTGCGGCCAGCCTAGACAACCGGGTGCGCCGGCGCCGCGCGTCGGGGCGAACGGCCCTCACGCCGGGACCCCGCGTGCGGTAGCGTCAGCGCCCGATGACCGATGCCTCCGCCCGCGACCGGCTGCGCACGCTGCTGGTCGACCACGCCGTGATCCGCGAGTCCGTCGTCCTGTCGTCGGGTCGCCGATCGTCCTACTACGTCGACGCCCGCCAGGTCCTGCTGGACCCCGAGGGCGCCGCCCTGTCGGGGCGCCTGGGGTGGGACCTGCTGGCGCCGCTGGAGCCCGCCGCCGTGGGCGGCCTCACGATGGGGGCCGACCCCCTGGTGTGCGCCATCAGCGCGGCCGCATGGGCCGACGGGCGTCGCGTCACCGGGTTCTTCGTCCGCAAGGAGGCGAAGAAGCATGGACTGCAGCAGTGGATCGAGGGGCCGTTCCTCGAGGAGGGCACGCCGGTGGTCGTCGTGGACGACGTGCTCACGTCGGGAGGGTCGCTGCGCATCGCGATCGAGAAGGCGCGGCAGGCCGGCGGGGACGTGCGCGGCGCGCTCGTGGTGATCGACCGCGAGGAGGGCGGCCGTGAGTCCCTGGCCGACGTGCTGGGCGACACCCCGCTGCATGCGTTGTTCACGGCGACCGAGCTGCTGGGAGACGAGCGGTAGCCGAACCCGGCAACCCGCCGGGGGCGGGCACCACGCGGGAGGGTCTCGTGATCCGCGTGGCGGGCCCCAGCGCGACCGTTCACGTCGACGGGACGCCGGTGGAGGCCAGCTTCACCCCGCGGCTGCCCGGGGGGCCCGCGGTGGCGGGCGACCGGGTGGACGTGGACCTGCGCGCCGGCACCGGCGTGGTGAAGGCCGTCCGGCCGCGCCGCACGCTGCTGTCGCGCGGTGAGTTCTCCACGCGCAACCGCGCCCGCCCGCTCGTCGCGAACGCCGACCTGCTGATCGTGGTCGCCGCGGCCGCCGACCCGCCGTTCCGGCCCCGGTTCGTCGATCGCTACCTCGTGGCCGGCGAGTTCGGCGGGCTCGACTGCGCGCTGGTGATCACGAAGATGGACCTGTCGCACGACGCCGAGCTCATCGCCCGGGCCGCGCAGGTCTACGGCGACGTGGGGTATCCCGTCATCACGGGTTCCAGTGACGACCCCGGCACCGTGGCGCGGGTGCGGGACCTCATCGGCGGCAGGGCGGCGGCGCTGTGCGGGCACTCCGGCGTGGGCAAGTCGTCGCTGACGCGCGGCCTCACCGGGGTCGCGCGCGCGGTGGGGGACGTCAGCCGCCGTGTCGGCAAGGGCCGCCACACCACCACGGACCCGCGGTTCATCCCCATGCCCGGGGGCGGCGCCGTCGTCGACACCGCGGGGGTGCGCACGTTCTACGTGCCCCCCATGGACCCCGAGGACCTGGCCCACGGCTTCCCCGAGATTCAGGCGGCGGCGGCGGGCTGCCGGTTCCGCGGCTGCCGACACGGCGGGGAGGCGGGCTGCGCCGTCCCGGGGAACGTCAGCCCCGGCAGGCTCGACAGCTACCGGCGCCTGCTGGCATCCATCGTCACGTAGGCGCCGGCCGCCGGCTGCCGGCCGCTTGCGTCGCACGGAGGCGACACGTAGGTTTGTGCGCACTCGCACAACCAGGCGGGTCGACCTCGAGTGGCCCGTGCGCGTCCCCCTTGGAGGCGGAGATGCGGCAACGCCGTTCGGATGGTTCGCTGGGTCTGATCACGTTGAGGTTCCCCCCACCGCTGTCCGGCGGCGCGCAGAAGACGGGGTGGGAGGCGCTCGACAAGTGGGTCGGCGGGGGCGGCGGATCCGGTGGTGAGGCGGCCGCGGGCGGCGCGGAGGCGCCCGCGGGCCCCGCGGCCGCGTCCGGTGACGCCGGCGGGGCCAAGAAGACCGGCTGGGAGGCGCTCGACAAGTGGGTCGGCGGCGGCTCCACGGGCGGCGCCTCCGCGGCGGACGCACCCCCCGCGCCGGCGGCGGACGCACCTCCCGCGTCCGGTGACGCCGGCGGGGCGAAGAAGACCGGCTGGGAGGCGCTCGACAAGTGGGTCGGGTCGTCCAAGGGCGAGACGGCCGGCCGCGCCGAGCAGGCCAGGGAC
>JAGQUM010000012.1:0-415 GCA_020438485.1 Thermoleophilia bacterium
CGCCGCCGTCTTCGGGCCCGGCTCGGCTGCCGCCTTGGCCGGGGGTTCGTGCGCCGACGTGGACGCGGCGGAGCGGGCGGCGCGCCGTGTGGTGTCGCCCGCGGCCCGGCGGGCCGGTGGCGCGGCCGCGGCAGCCGCGGTTTCGTCGGCCTCCGCGGCGAGCATCGCCGCGCCCACGATCCCCGCGCTGTTCAGGAACGTCGCGACGGCGACGGGGGCGCGTGCGCTCAGCAGGGGGACGAACCTGTCCGCATCCTTCGCGATCCCGCCGCCCAAGATGATGAGGTCGGGCCAGACGAGGCGCTCGACGGCGTCGATGTACTCGTCCAACAGCCCCGCCCACCGCTTCCAGCTGAGGCCCTTGTCCTGGCGCACCGAGGGCGCGGCGCGGCGCTCGCCCTCCTTGCCGCGCACC
>JAGQUM010000012.1:442-39031 GCA_020438485.1 Thermoleophilia bacterium
CCGTCGACGAACAGGGCGCTGCCGATGCCGGTGCCGAGGGTCAGGAGGAGCACCGTCCCGTCGTGCCCCCGGCCGGCGCCGTGGCGCATCTCGGCCAGGCCGGCAACGTCCGCGTCGTTGGCCACCAGACACGGGCGGCCGGTCGCCCCCGAGAACAGCGCGGCCGTGTCGGTGCCGATCCACGCCTTGTCGATGTTCGCGGCCGTTCGGGCCGTGCCGCCGGAGACGACGCACGGCATGCCGACGCCGACGGTGCCCTCGCCCGCGACGCGCGCCACGAGCTGCGCCGCCACCTCGGCCATGCTCTGGGGCGCCCGGTCGGCGGGGGTCGGGATGCGCACGCGCTCGGTGACGAGCTTGCCGGCGGCGGTGTCGACGAGCGCCGCCTTCATGCCGCTGCCGCCGATGTCGAGGCCCATGCGGATCATCGATCTCCCCCTGCGTGTCGAGGCGGGGACAGCCTACGCCACGATGCGACGCAGCTCGGCGATCAGCGCGAGGTGGCGGATGTGGGACACGATGGCGGCGAGCCCCTCCATCGACTCAAGCGCCTCCCTGCGGCGCTCGGGGTTGCGCGAGCGCAGGCCCGACGACAGCAACTGCTCCAAGAGCGCCGCCTCGCGCTCGGCCGCCGTGCGGAACATGCGCATGTGGCGCGGCTCGACGCCGTACGAGGCCAGCTCCACCGCCGTCTGCACCAGTTCGCGCTGCGTCTCGTCCAGGCCGCCGTCCGCGTCGATGAGACCGTACTCGCCCAGCTGGCGCATCAGGTCCGCGGCGGCGCCCGTGGCCTCCATCACCTCGCCGGCGGTGAATCGCCGGGTAGGGGCGGGTTCCGTCAGCTGCGCCCGCTTCATCTTCTTGGCCTGCTCGGCGACGCTGAAGGACCCCGACTGCGACGTCTCGAGCTCCTGCCGGATCACCCGCAGCGGCAGGAACTCGTCGCGCTGGAGTCGCAGTATGGTGCGCAGCCGCTCCACGTCGCGGGGCGAGTACAGGCGGTAGCCACCGGGGGTGCGCTTCGGGTTGATGAGCTTCTGGTCCTCGAGGTACCGAAGCTTCGAGATCGAGATGCTCGGGAAGTCCTCCTTCAGCGACGCGCAGACCGCGCCGATGGTGAGGATCTTCTCGTCATCGGACGGCTCGTGTGCGAGGGAGGCGAGTGTCATCCAGAGAAGTAGGTGAGACGGAACTTTCCGATGTGAAGCTCGTCGCCGTTCTCGAGGAGTTCACCCCCATCGATGCGGCGTCTGTTGACGTAGGTTCCGTTCAGGCTCCCAAGATCCTTCAAGACCACGCGTCCCCCGCGGCGTTCGACCCGCGCGTGCTCGCGCGACACGGTGACGTCGTCGAGGAACACGTCGCTCGACGGCGAGCGCCCGATGGACACCTCCCCCTCGGGGATGGCGAACACGGTGCCCGACGGCCCGCCCGACAGGACGGCCAACGTCGGGCCCTGCGGCACCGCCGTGCGCCACTCGGACGCGGGGAAGCCGCCCGGCAGCGGCATGGGGCCCGTCGCGTCCGGGCCACCCTCGGCGCGCAGCAGCGCGCCGCACTCGCTGCAGAAGCGGTGCGCATCGCTCTGGCGTGCCCCGCACGTGGGACAGGCGATGAGGCCGGACGACATGGGCGGGTGGCCTTCCTAGGCGTCCTGGTCGAGACGCATCGAGTCACCGACGCGGCCGGCGAGGATGCGGGCAAGGGCGTCGACGTCAACCACCGACAGCGTGCCGTCGTCCTTGGCGGACAGGCGCCGGACAAGCTCCTGCTTGAGGATGTCCATGCGGCCGTGCAGAAGGCGGCGCTGCATCGACACCTCGCGCTCGGCGTCCTTCAGGTCCTCGATCATCTGCTTGAGCTGATCGTCGGAAAGCCCGGAGAGGTCGGGAAGGGGTTCAAGCTCCATACGGGCTCCTTGTGAGTCCAGCGATGCACGGGGTTCCGCGGCGTGGCGCGGGACCGGTACAGCATAGAACAGTGGGCGAAATCGCTCATCCCGCGCGGCGGCGGGACGACCGCCACGCCCGCGACGCTGTCACCGCGTAGTGGCCGAACGCGACCAGCGAGAGGCCCACGGCGACCCAGAACAGCCCGTCGATCCAGTCGGCCGTCGACACGAGCGCGAGCGCCGTGGCCGCCATCACGAGGGCCGAGCTGGACTTGCCGAGGAAGTCCACGCGCAGGTCCAGGCCGGAACGGGCCAACGCCACCACCGCCAGCATCGTGATCGCGTCGCGCCCGAGGATCACCAGCGGTCCCGCCGCAGGGAAGCGGTCCAGCAGGATGAGCCCGATCAGGCCCACGGCCACCAGCATCCGGTCGGCGAACGGGTCGGCGACGCGGCCGAACGCCGTCTCCGCGTGCCAGCGCCGGGCCAGGTACCCGTCCAGCAGGTCGGTCAGTCCGACGGCGGCGAACAGCCACGCCGACGCCGGATCGGTGGGGCCGTCGGCCCGCCACAGCATGAGGGCAAGCAGCGGCAGGGCCGCCAAGCGCCCCACCGTGAGGGCGTTGGGCACCCAAGCCAGCGGGTGACTGCGTGTCTGCGTCATGCCGTCACGTAAGAAGATCGGGGCGAGAGGATTTGAACCTCCGACCGCCCGGCCCCCAGCCGGGTGCGCTACCAGACTGCGCCACGCCCCGTCGATCGACCGACACGGTACCACACGGGCCCCGCCGCACGGGCCCCGGCGGCTACGCCCGCGTCGCCGCCGGGAAGCGGTCCTCGACGTACCGCTCCACCAACGCGATGAACTCGTCGGCCAGGCCCGCGCCCTCGAGCGTCGTCGCCTTCTCGCCGTCGATGTACACGGGGGCGCGCGGCGACTCGCCGGTGCCGGGCAGGCTGATGCCGATGTCGGCCGCGCGGCTCTCCCCCGGCCCGTTGACGATGCAGCCCATGACGGCCACCTTCAGGTCGGCCACGCCGGGCCGCTCCCGCTTCCACACGGCCATGCGGGCCTCGAGGTGCCCCTCGATGCGCTGCGCCAGCTCCTGGAAGAACGTGCTGGTGGTGCGCCCGCAGCCCGGGCAGGCCGTGACGTCCGGCCGGAAGCTGCGCAGCCCCAGCGCCTGGAGGACGTCCAGGCAGACGCGCACCTCCTGCGCGCGGTCCGCCCCGGGCTCGGGGGTGAGGCTCGCGCGGATCGTGTCGCCGATGCCCGCCTCCAGCAGGATCGACAGGGCCGCCGTGGTGGCCACGATGCCCTTCGTGCCCATGCCGGCCTCCGTCAGGCCCAGGTGCAGCGGATGGTCGCAGCGGTCGGCCAGGGCCCGGTACACGGCCACCATGTCGGGAAGGCGGCTGACCTTGCACGACACGATGATGGCGTCGCCCGGCAGGCCCAGCTCCTCGGCCGCCTCCGCGGACGTCAGCGCGCTTCGCACCAGGGCCTCCCGCAGCACGTCCTGGGCCGACACCGGGGCCGCTGCACGGGCGTTGGCCTCCATCAGCCCATCCAGCAGCTCGGGATCCAGCGAGCCGGCGTTGACGCCGATGCGCACGGGCTTTCCGTGGTCGATGGCGGCCTGCACGATCGACGCGAAGTTGGCGTCGTGGCGGGCGCCGCGGCCGACGTTTCCGGGGTTGATGCGGTACTTGTCGAGCGCCTCGGCGGCGTCCGGGAACTCGGCCAGCAGCGTGTGCCCGTTGTAGTGGAAGTCGCCCACGAGCGGCACGGCAACGCCGTGCTCGTCGCGCAGCCGGTCGCGGATCTCGGCCACCCGCGCGGCCGCGGCGCGGTTGTTGACCGTGATGCGCACGATCTCGGACCCCGCCTCGGCCAGGCGGGCCACCTGCGCGGCGGTGGCGGCCGCGTCGGCGGTGTCGGTGTTCGTCATGGACTGCACGACGACGGGGGCGCCTCCCCCGACCGTGACGTCCCCCACCCGGCATGCGCGCGTCGCGCGGCGCTCGCTCACGGCATCAACGTACCGTTCGCGATGCGGAAGATGTCGTTCTGGATCAGGACGACGGCGAGCAGCGTGATGGCCACCATGCCCACCACGGACGCGGTCTCGAACGCCCGGCGCGGCAGTGGAGAGCCGCGCACCTTCTCGATGAGCGCGAACAGGATGTGCCCGCCGTCCAGCGGCGGGATGGGAAGCAGGTTGAACAGCGCCAGCGCCAGGCTCAGGAGGCCGATGAAGTTCAGGACCGTGGCGAACCCACGGTCGGCGACCTCGTTGTACGCGGCGCCCGCGCCCACGACGCTGTTGACCTGGTCGATGTCGGGCCGGGTGAACTGGCGACCGAGGATCTTCCCGGTCTCCCGCGTTACGAACCAGGTGTAGCGGCCCGAGTCCGCCAGGCCCTCCGCGGGGCCCGAGCGAACCGTGGGGCCGTCCTCGATGGTGAACATGAACCCGAGGCGCCCGATGGGCTTACCGGTCTCGGGGTCCTTCGCGGTCTGCAGCCTGACGCTGCGCGTCACCGTGTCGGAGCCGTGGCGGTACGCGATGCGCGTGACCTGGCCCGGGCGCGCCGCCAGCAGCTCGCGCACCCGCTCCGGATCGGTGGTCGACACGCCGTCGACGGCGACGATCCGGTCGCCCTCCGCGAGCCCGATCGACGCCGCGGGCGAGCCGTCCGTGACCCGGTGCACCTCGGTCGTCAGGTGCTGCGAGCGCGGCGTGCCGACCCAGAACATGGCGGCGAACGCCAGGAACGCCACGACGATGTTGACGCCGGGCCCGGCGGCGATGGTGGCGACGCGCTTCCACGTTTTCGCGGCGTGGTACGTGCGATGCCGTACATCGTCGGGCACCTCCTCGTCGCGCGTCATGCCGCTGATCTTCACGTAGCCGCCCAGGGGCAGCCAGCCGATGGCGTACTCGGTCTCGCCGCGGCGGAACGACCGGACCGGCTTGCCGAAGAAGATGGAGAACCGCTCCACGCGCATGCCGCACTTCTTGGCCACCCACATGTGGCCCCACTCGTGCACCAGCACGAGCCCCATGAGGATGAGAACGAACTGGACGAGGTTCCACGCGAGGCTCACGCCCGCACCCCCCCGGCCGGGGCGGCGGCCCGTTCGCGGCCCGCGGCGTCCGCGGCCATGACGGCCTCGAGTTCGTCGCCGGGCCCGTCGGGCACGTCCTCCAGGGCCCGCTCCACGACGTCCGCGATGTCGAGGAAGCCGATGTCGCCCGCGAGGAAGCGCGCGACGGCCACCTCGTTCGCCGCGTTCAGGACGGCGGGAGCGAGGCCCCCGGCGCGGCCGGCGGCGACGGCCAGGTCCAGGCAGCGGAACGCGGCGGTGTCGGGCGCCTCGAACGTGAGCCCCATCCCCACGAGCTCCACGGGATCGCGGGGCGGCGGGGGTGCCGGGTGGCGCAACGCGTAGCCGATGGGCACGCGCATGTCGGGCGGGCCCATGTGGGCCAGCACGGAGCCGTCCACCAGGCGCACCAGGCCGTGAACCGTGGACTGCGGGTGCACGACCACCTCGATGTCGTCGTAGGCGGCGCCGAACAGGTGGTGGGCCTCGATGACCTCCAGGCCCTTGTTCATCAGCGTTGCCGAGTCGATGGTGATCTTCGCGCCCATGTCCCACGTCGGATGCCGCAGCGCGTCCGCGGGGCCGACGCCGGACAGCGACGCCCGGTCGCGCCCTCGGAACGGGCCGCCCGACGCGGTCAGCACGATGCGCCGGACCGTGGCCGCGTCGCGCCCCTCGAGCAGTTGGAACAGAGCAGAATGCTCGGAGTCGACCGGCACGAGGCCCGCGCCCGTGCGTGCCCGCACGCGGGAGACGACCTCTCCCCCGGCCACAAGGGTCTCCTTGTTGGCCAGCGCCACCCGGACGCCCCGCTCGAGGGCCGCGACGGTGGGACGCAGGCCGGCGGATCCGACGATGGCATTCAGGACGACGTCCGGCGCCGTCTCGTCGATGAGGGTCGCGAGGTCCGGCGTGTGCGGCACGCTGCCGCCGCCGTCGGCCGCGCATGTGTGGCGCACGCCGCGGCGCACCGCCTCGGCGCGCATCTCGGCCGAGCGGGTGCCGCACGCCAGCCCGGCCAGCTCGAGGTCGTCGCACGCGTCGATCACGTCGAGGGCCTGCACCCCGATGGATCCGGTGCAGCCGAGGATGAGTACGCGGGTCACGACGGCCGATTGTAGCCCGCCCGTGAGGCGGCGCCCGGCGGCCCGGTCGCCCGCGCCTCAGGCGTTGGCGAGGTCCAGGCCCACCATGACGACGACGTTCACGGTGCCCGGACCGATCTGGGTCTCGTCGAAGCCGTCGAGGCGCAGCACGCGCTTGATCTTGAGCTCCTTGGCCACCGCGCACGCCGCGTTCCTGTCGGAGGCCTTCACGAACATCACGACGGACTTCGCCAGGTCCGTGCGCCCGTCGGGCGAGTCGGTGATGGACCCCTGGCTGTAGCCGGCGCTCTGCAGCTTGGGCCACGTGCGCTGCAGCGCCGCGCCCGTGACGCCGCTGGCGTTGAAGAGCGTGACGGTGGCGTCGGCGGGGTTGGCGAGGGCCGTCGCGGCGGCGCACGGGTTCGCCGTGGGGGCCGCGGCCGTGGTGGCGCCCGTCGTCCCCGTGGGGGTGGCGACGGCATCGGTGGTGGGCGTGGTGCCGCCGGACGAGTCACCGCGCAGCAGGAACCACCAGGCCCCGAACGCCACCAGCGCGACGACGGCGAGGGCCGCGATGGCGGTGGCCGCCCGGCGGCCCGTGTCGCCCGCCCTGCCGCCCGCGCCGCTGGACGTCGTCATGCGTTTCTGCAGCTGGGCCAGGCGCTCGAGCGGCGCCGAGGTCCCCGCGACGCCCATGTCGCCCAGGCGCTGCTCGAGGCGGCGAATCTGCCTGCCCTGGCGGAACGCCTGGATACCCAGGCCGACGGCGACGATGGCCGCGAACGCCGCCAGCGAGGGCGTGAGAAGGTCGACGAGATCCACGGGCGGCCGAGGCTACCAGGCGCGACGGTCGCCGCGCTCGCCGTCCGTCACTGGGGCGTGACGCGGTAGGCGTCGAACACCGATTCCACCTGCCGCAACGTCTGGATGACGTTCTTGAGCGCCTCGGCGTCGCCCACGTCGATGACGAACGTGTCGCGCACCAGCTGGTTCTCCATGTGGATCTGGGCCGACACGATGTTGACGCCGCACTCGCCGAACGCCCGGGAAAGGTCCTCGAGCAGGCGCGGCCGGTCCCACGCCTCCACCGCGAGCTCCACCCGGAAGCTGTGCGTGTTGGACCCGCTCCAGTGGACCGGCGTGAACCGCTCGGGGTTCTTCTGCAGTGCCCCGGCGTTGGGGCAGTCGCCCCGGTGGATCGTGATGCCCCGCCCCAGCGAGATGTAGCCCACGATGGGGTCGCCCGGCACGGGCTTGCAGCACTTGGCCATCCGCACCAGCACGTCGCGCAGCCCGTCGACCTCGATGCCCATCTCGGTCGACGGCTGGGCGCTGACGGCGCGCATGCCCCGCGACGTGGACGGCGTCTCGCGGTCGTCCGCCACCGCCTCGCCCTGCTTGAGGCGCTGCATGATGCGGTTGACCACCATCTGCGCGGACGTCTTGCCCGTACCCACCGAGATGTAGAAGGCATCGGCCTTGGGGAACCCCAGCTCCCGGATGACCTCAAGGAGCAGCGGGGAGCCCGCGACCCGCTGGCTGGGCAGGCCCGCCTTGCGCAGCTGCTCCTGCACCAGGTCGCGACCGTGGTGCTCGGCATCCTCGCGCTGCTGGCTGCGGAAGAACGCCCGGATCTTCGAGCGGGCCTTCGTGGACGTCACCAGGGTCAGCCAGTCGCGGCTGGGGCCGCGCGGCTTGGACGACGTGAGGATCTCGACGAAGTCGCCGGAGTTCAGCGTGTAGGTCAGCGGCACGATGCGCCCGTTGACCTTGGCGCCCACGCAGCGGTGGCCGACGTCGGTGTGCACGTCGTACGCGAAGTCGATGGGCGTCGCGCCGGCGGGCAGGTTGCGCAGGTCGCCGCGCGGCGTGAACACGAAGACCTCGTCGCCGTGCAGGTCGTGGCGCAGGTCCTCGAGGAACTCGCCCGGGTCGGACGCGTCGCGCTGCAGGTCGACGATGCGGCCCAGCCAGCCCATCTCCTCGCCCGGGGCCGCCGCCGCGCCCTTGTACAGCCAGTGGGCCGCGACGCCGTACTCGGCCGTCTGGTGCATGGCGTGCGTGCGGATCTGGATCTCCAGCGGGCTGCCCCCGGGCCCCACCACCGTGGTGTGGATGCTCTGGTACTTGTTGGCCTTCGGGACCGCGATGTAGTCCTTGAAGCGCCCCGGCATGGGCTTCCACAGCGCGTGGATGATGCCGACCGCCCCGTAGCAGTCCTTCACCGAGTCCACGAGGACGCGCATGGCCGTGAGGTCGTAGATCTCGTTGAACTCGATGCCCTTGCGGATCATCTTCTCGTAGATCGAGTAGAAGTGCTTCGCGCGGCCCGTGATGTGCGCGTCGATACCGGCGGCGTCCAACTCCTGCCGGACCGTGGCCCCCGCGTCGGCCACGTACGCCTCGCGGTCGGCGCGGCGCTGGTTGACCATCTGCTGGATCTCGGAGTAGCGCCGCGGGTGCAGAGCCGAGAACGCGAGGTCCTCCAGTTCCCACTTGACGGAGTGGATACCGAGGCGGTGGGCCAGGGGCGCGTAGATGTCGAGGGTCTCGCGCGCGATCTTGATCTGCTTCAGCTTGGCCATGTAGGCCAGCGTCCGCATGTTGTGCAGGCGGTCGGCGAGTTTGACGATGAGCACGCGGATGTCGCTGGCCATCGACACGATCAGCTTGCGGTAGTTCTCGGCCTGCGCCTCCTCCTTGCTCTCGAACTGGATCTTCGAGAGCTTCGTGACGCCGTCGACGATCTGCGCGACGGTGTCGCCGAACTCGTCCTTCACGTCGGCCAGCGTCGCGGCCGTGTCCTCGACGGTGTCGTGCAGCAGTGCGGCGATCACCGACACGTCGTCCATCCCGAGCCCCGCAACGATGCGTGCGCAGCTCAGCGGGTGCTCGATGAACGGCTCGCCCGACTTGCGGACCTGCTCGCGGTGGTGGTCCTCGGCGAACAGGTAGGCGCGGTACACGGCGTCGAGGTCCACGTCGGAGCCCGGATGCTTCTGATGTACCTCGTCCAGCAGTTCGGCGACGGGCCCGGTGGCCTCGCCGGCCACGGCCTTGGCGCGGGTGGGTGTGGTGGGTTCGGTGCTCATGGCGGTCTCGTCCCCCTAGGGTATCGCGCCCGCCCCTCGCCGCGGCGAGGGCCCCGGGGCCATGATCGCGCCCTCGTCCTCGGCCCACAGGTCGATGGTGTGGTGCACGTCCAGCAGGCGCCGGGCGTCCGACAGGCGCGCGGCGGCACGCGCGGCCGGGGCCGTGGCGTCCAGGCGGCCGGTGGGGGCGCGATCCGCGTGCACGCGCAGCGCCTGCGGGCCGAGCTCCACCATGCCGATCGCGGCCAGCGCGGCCAGCGCGTCGGCGACCGCGAGCGGGTCGCGCAGCATGCCGCCGCGACCCAGCAGCGTCGCCTCCAGCTCGGCGTCCCAGACGTGCACCGACCGCCCGCGCAGCGCGCGCCACAGGGTGCCCGCGACGCCGCGCACGTCGGCCCGTGCCTCGGCGACGGCGAGAGCGAACGCGGCCTCCGGGTCGCCCCACACCAGGTGCACGTGGCGGCCGGCGGCCAGGCGCACCAGCTGGGCGGCCTGGGCGCCGCCCGCGGGCGGGTCCAGCACCACCAGGTGCATCCCGTCGGGCACGACTCCGTCGGCGAGCGCGCCATGCTCGGCCACCAGGACGCCCGCCCGCAGGGCGGCGGAGGCCCGCCGGGCGCCCGCCGGCCCGGGCGCGCAGCGAGCCCCCCACAGGGCATGGGTCTCCGCGCCCACGCGCGAGGGGTGCAACAGGTCGTCGAGGACCACGCGGCGCCGGGGCACGTCGGCCACGAGCACGGCCACGCCGCGGTCGGCGCCCGCCAGCGCCACCACCCGGGGCAGGCCCGCGTCGAGGCCCCGCAGGTCGGTCACGGAGCGCGGCGGCGCGAACGACCCGTCCGGGGCGACCGGGTGCGGGGCGCCGCCCGCCAGGGCCCACCGGCGCACGTCGTCCACGGCACGCCGCGCGGTGCACGACAGGTCGCACCGGCGGTCGCACGAGTCGGCGGCGCACGCGGCGCCGCGGGGTTCCAGTCGCTCGATGACGACCTTCGTACCGGTGAGGTCGCGGTACGTGTCGACGCCCAGCGACACCTGCGCGTCGAACCGCTCGCCGGGGCCGATGTGCGACGCGCGGTGGCCCTGGCTGAAGGCCACGGCCCGCGTGTGTGCCCCGCCCAGCACCAGGCGGGTGGCCAGGTGCCTGCCCTGCCCCACGGTGTGGGGAGCCTCTGCGGAGCACGCGGGCAGCACCAGACGCACCGCGGGGTTCCCACGCCCGAACGGAGCGAGTGCCTGCAGCGCCTCGGCTGCGCCCAGGTCGAGGTCGCGGACGCCCACGACGGCGTCGACGGGGCGCACGCGGGCCCGCTCGATGACGCCGCGGATTCCCGCCGCCGCGTCGCGCAGGCCCGCCGCGAAGGCCGCCACGTCGCCCGCGGCCAGCGACAGGCCTACGGCCCCGGCGTGCCCGCCCCAGCGCGACAGCGGGTCGGCGGCCCGCGCCACGAGGTCGTGCAGGTCGACGCCGGGCAGGCTGCGCCCCGAGCCCTTGGCGCCGTCACCGTCGCGCGTGATGACGATGGCCGGCCGCTCGAACCGGTCCACCAGGCGCGACGCGACGATGCCGACGACGCCCTCGTGCCAGCCGTCGCCCACGGCGATGATGGCGTCGGCGTCGCGGATCTCGGGCGGCGACGCCTCGATCTGCGCGATGGCCTCGTCGGTGATGGCCCGCTCGATGTCGCGGCGCTCCACATTGAGGGCCCACAGGCGCTCGGCCAGCGGGGCCGCGGCATCGGCGTCGTCGGCCAGCACCAGGTCGAGGGCCTCGTTCGCCGACGTCAGTCGCCCCGCCGCGTTGATGCTGGGGGCCAGCGAGAACCCCAGGTGGCGGGCGTCGAGCGTGCGGTGGTCGATGCCCGCGGCGCGGCAGAGCGCCAGGATGCCGGGGCGCGGGTGGGCCCGCATGGCCGCCAGCCCCCGGGCCACGAGCCGCCGGTTCTGTCCCACCAGGGGCACCGCGTCGGCGACCGTGGCCAGGGCCACGAGGTCGGCGTAGCCGTGCGGGTCGACCGCGAGTTGCCCGGCGGGCACCCGGTCGGCCATCGCGCGGACGACGGCGTAGACCACGCCGACGGCGGCCGGGGCGTCGTCGGCCGGGGGGCCCAGCGCGGGGTTGACAAGGATGCCGGGCGGGCGCAGCCCGGCGGCGAGGTGGTGGTCGAGGACGATCACGTCCATGCCCCGGGCGTGGGCCCGTTCGAGCGGCTCCACGGCCGTCGTGCCGCAGTCGACGCACACCAGCACGTTGGTGCCGTCGTCGGCCAGCGCGTCGACGGTGCCGGCGTGGATGCCGTAGCCGTCGGTGAAGCGCAAGGGCAGGAACGTGACGACGTCGCCGCCGCGGGCCCGCAGGTAGCCGGCGAGCGTGGCAGTGGAGCAGACCCCGTCGCAGTCGTAGTCGCCGTGCACCGCCACGCGCTCGCCGCGCTCGAGGGCGCGCGTGAGCCGGGCGGCGGCGTCGGCCACGCCGTCCAGCCCGGTGGGCGGGTCCAGCGGGCCGTCGGACGCCAGGAACTCGCGGGCAGCGCCGGGATCGCACAGCCCGCGACGCACCAGCGTCCACGCCATCACCTCGGGGCAGCCGAGCGCGTCGCGCACGGCGATGACGTCGTCGAAACTCACCCGTGCGGCCCGCCAGCCCATGCTCGTCCTCACCTCCCCGCCAGCCGCATACGGGGCCGACCCGGCGCCGCGGTCACCAGCGCCGCGAGCGCAGCACGCCGGCGGCGACCCAGCCGGCCAGCACGGACGCCGCCACGAACGGCGGCCCCGAGGCCAGCGCCAGCCCCGCGACGTGAGGGCCCCCGTCGGCGAGTGTGGCGATCATCGCGGACGACACGAACAGCGCGGCGCTGATCACGGACAGGGCGACGCGGTTGACGCTGGCCTGGCCCGTGTGCGCGGCGTCCGCCAGCCCCGGGACGTGCACGTGGCCCTCCAGCGTGCCCGTCGTGAGGCCCTCCAGCACCTCCGCCACCTGGTACGGGTACTGGCGCACGGTCGCCGCGAGGCGCTCCACGTCGGCCTCCACGGCCATCGCGAGGCGGTCGGGCCGGTAGCGGCCCATCAGGATGCGCGCGGCGTACGGCCGCGCCAGGGCGAACACGTCGAAGTCCGGCGACAGCTGCAGCGCGACACCCGACAGCGTGGCGAGCGTCTTGTCGAGCAGCATCCAGTGGCTGGGCAGCGTGACGTCGAGTGAGTAGATGGTGGCGAAGATCTCACCCACCAGGGCGCGGGCGTCCATCTCGCCCATCGTCTGGCCGCCGTGGCGGCGCAGCACCACATCGAGCTGGTCGACCAGGTCCCGCTCGCGGCTGCGCGGGTACCGCACGCCCAGGGCCCGCAGCCGGCGCGGCAGCGCCTCGACGTTGTTGTCGAGCACATCCACCAGGAGGCGGACGGCGGCCTCGCGGTCGCGGGCCGTGAGGTCGCCCACCATCCCGAAGTCGATGAGGCCGATGCGGTCGGCCTCCTGCACGATGATGTTGGCCGGGTGGGGGTCCGCGTGGAACGTGCCGTGCGCGAACACCATCTCCATCCACGTCTCGGTGACGCGCGACGCCAGCACACGCCGGTCATCGGGGCTCCACGCGTCGACGTCGAGCTTGTTGAGCGGCGTCCCCGGCAGGTACTCCATCACCAGCACCCGGCGCGTCGTGAACTCCCAGAACACGGCCGGGACGCGCACGTGCGGGTCGCCGGCGAATCTCTCGCGGAAGTGCTCGACGGTGCGCGCCTCGATGCCGTAGTCGAGCTCGCGCCGCAGGCTGTGGTCGAACTCGCCCACCAGGCCCGCGAGGTCGACGAACTGCAGGCGCCGCACCCGCTGCTTCAGGACGGCCGCCAGCTGGTACATCAGGGCCACGTCGGCCTGGACGGTGCGCTCGGCGTCCGGCCTCTGGACCTTGACGACCACGTCGGTGCCGTCGACCAGCCGGGCCCGGTGCGCCTGCCCGATGGACGCCGCGGCCAGCGGCTCGTCCACGAACTCGGCGAACGCGTCGCCGACGGGCCGGCCCAGCTCTTCCTCCAGCACGCGGTGAACGTCGTCCAGCGGGATGGGACGCGCGTCGTCTTGCAGGCGCCGCAGCTCCGCCACCACGTCGGGGGGCAGCAGGTCAGGCCGCGTCGACAGCAGCTGCCCGAACTTCACGAACGTCGGGCCCAGCTCGTCGAGCATCGCCCGCAGGCGGGGCCCGCGCGTGCGCGCGTCGTCGGGGCCGGGACCCGGCGCACTGCGGCGGAACGCCCAGCCGAAGCCGTGGCGGGCCGCGACGTGCCCGATCTCGGCGATGCGGTTGAGCTGCTGCCTGCGCCCGCTGATCACGCGGACGAGGCTAGCAGCGCGCGGCGCCGGGCCCGCTACGCGTCGTTGATACGGAAGCGGCCGCTGGCGGAGTAGGCGCCCGCCGCGTCGCACACGATGCGCACCGAGAAGCCCTCGGTCGTGGGCGCGAAGCCGGGCACGAGCACCACGCCCACCGCGTGCGGGTCGCAGTTCTCGGTGCGGTCCACGTCGATCACGATCGTGCCCGCGGGCGATCCGTCGCCGCCGGCGCACCAGTCGTGAGGCGCCGACGTCAGCGAGCGGGGGAACCTGACCCGGGCGATAACGACCTGGCGGGCCCCGTCAGCCGCGCCGGAAACGGCGAACGACCCGTGGACGGTGGACACGGCACCGGCGGCGGCGTCGCCGGGCACGACCCACTCCGGCGCGGGCGGCGACGCCTGCGTCGCGCGTGCGGGCGCCTCCAGCGTGGCGACGGCGGCGTCCCCGTGCGCGGGGGTCAGCTCCGCGGCGGGCTCGCGAAGCGCGGCGTTGAGCTGGTCGAGAACGGCCCGGGCCTCGGCCAGCACGTCCGCACCGGCGAGTCGCGTGTCCGCGGCCCGTGTGGTGACCGGGGCGGCGGGCTCCGCCGGCCCGGCCCCCTGCACGGGCGGGGTGACGGGGACGGCGGGCTTCGCGGGCGCGGGTCGCGCCGAGCGCTCCAGGGCGTTCAGCCGCGCGAGCATCCGCACGATCAGCGCGACGGCGCCGATGAACAGCAGGAGGTTGCGGAACGTCTTCATGTCGCGTCCGGTCCGAGATCGCGGTTCGGTCCGCGTGTCCATCGGCGCCGCGCGTGCGTTCTTGAGTGTAACGGCGCCGGGCCCGCCCCCCGGGTGTGGTTGGCGGGCCCGGCGGCGGGCGCTACGGGACGATCCAGAACGTGCCGCTGGCCGCGAACGGGCCCTTGGCACGCGACGCCAGACGCAGCGTGAACGCCTCGGTGCTGGGCGCGAAGCCCGGCTCCACCATCACGGTGAGGTCCTCCGGAGCACAGTTCATCGTGGCCTCGACGCCGAGGACGATGCTGCCCGACACCGCCGCGCCCTCGCCCTTGCGGGTCCAGGAAACGGGGGCGTCGCCGGCCAGCGGGGCGCGGAGGGTGATCTGGGCGAGGGACTCGTGCCCCGCCTCGAGGGCCATGCCGCCCACGGCGAACCGGCCCGTGAGGGCCTCGTCGGACGGAAGGGTGGCCGGGGGCGCCACGTCGGGTGCCGCGGCCGCCGGCACGGCGACGGGCGCGGACTCCTTGAACGCGGCGGGCTCGGCGTACGCGACGGGCGCTGCGCCGACCGGCTCGGCAGCGGCGGCCTCGACCGACGCGGACGCGCGGGCGCTGATCTCGTCGAACACCGACGCCGTGGCCGGGGCGGGCTGCCACGTGGACCACCCGGCGTCGTGATCTTCCGCCTCGGCGGGCTCCGCGACCGGGGCGACCGCCGAGGGGGCCTGCTCGGCCACGGGAGTCTGCTCGGCGACGGGAGTCCGCTCGGCGACGGGGGTCTCGGCGGCCGGGGCCGCGAAGTCCCACACCGGGGCCTCCACCACCGGAGCCTGCTCAACCACCGGAGCCTGCTCAACCACCGGAGCCTGCTCAACCACCGGAGCCTGCTCGACCACCGGAGCCTGCTCAGCCACGGGAGCCTGCTCGGCCACGCGGGCCTCGGCGACCGGCGCCGCGAAGTCCCACACCGGGGCCTCCACCACCGGAGCCGGCTCGGCCGCGGGGACCTCGGCGACCGGGGCCGCGAAGTCCCACACCGGGGCCTCCTGGACCACCGGAGCCTGCTCGGCTACGGGGGCCTCGGCGACCGGCGCGGCGAAGTCCCACACCGGGGCCTCCTCCACCACCGGAGCCTGCTCGACCACCGGAGCCTGCTCAGCCACGGGAGCCTGCTCGGCCGCGGGGGCCTCGGCGACCGGCGCCGCGAAGTCCCACACGGGAGCCTCGTCCACCACCGGAGCCTGCTCGGCCACCGGAGCCTGCTCGACCACCGGAGCCTCGGGGGTCTCGCTCGCGGCCCACTCGGCCTCGGCGGCGACGGCCTCAAACGGGGCGGTCACGTCGGCGCCGGCCTCGGCGCCGCCGAGCCAGGCTTCCTGCGCCGGGTCCGCAGCCCACTCCTCGGCCGCAGGGGCGGCGGGAGCCTCGGACATCCACTCGCCGGGGACGTCGCCGGGAGCCTCGCCGGCATGCTGATCGGCGACGTGGGCGCTCGCGCCGCCCCACGCCTCGTCCATGTCACCGGGAAGGGGCCAGCCGGGCTCGGTGATGACGGAGCCGTCGTCCCAGGCGTCGGCGGGGGCGTCCCACGCGTCGGCGGCGGTGGCGGCAGCGGTCTCGGCCGTCGCCAGCTCCGGCTCGCCCGGCTGCGTGCCCATCATCTCGGCCCGCATCGCGTCCCAGTCCGGCTCGCCCTCCTGCGCCTGCCCGGCGAACGCGAACTGGTCCGCGGCCTGTGCGGGTGCGGCGGCGGGGGCGCCCGTCGGGGCCTCCAGCGGCATCGGGGCGGGAGGAGCCGGGGGCGTCGCGTTGGCCTTGCCGCGGCGGCGGCCACGCCAGCGCCCCTCGCCGCGGTCGCGACCGGCCTTCGGGACCTTCGCGGCCTTCAGCTTCGGGACCTTGGCGGCCCTGGGCGCCTTCGGGGCCTTGGCGGCCTTCGGCGCGCCTGCGCCCTCGGCCTGGCGGCGGCGCATGACCAGCAGCAGGGCCACGCACCCGAGCGCCGCGATCAGCAGGACAATGTTGAAGCCGTTCAGCATTGCGGATGTCCTCCGTCAGCACCGCCATCCCTGGCGGTGGGCCGGCCCCGGAGCCCAGGGCCGTTCCGTAAGTTGGGGTTGTTCAGCGGCGTCCGGGCACGGGCCCGCACCTTGGTGATCGGCAGCAGCCGATCGGTTAGTGAGCCTCCGGGTGGCGGACCACGAAACGCCCGCGGGCCACGAAGCGCCCGGGGCCCGCCGCGGCGGCCACGAGCGTCATGCCCTCGACGCACGGGGCGAACCCGCCGTCGCTCATGACGGCCACGCCGCCCTCGGGGAGGTTCTCGGACGCCTCGACGATCAGCGTCACGTCGCCGCCGGCGGGGGCCTCGTCCAGGCGGTGAGCGAACAGCACGCGCCCGAACGCCAGGTCGCCGGCCGCGCTGGCCATGCCCGAGACGAAGAAGTCACCATCGCTGACGTGGGCGGCGGGCGCGGCGGCCTCCGGCTCGGAACCGAACGTCTCGATGTCCCCGATGCCGGGGCCGGCGGCCACGAACGCATCCCACTCGTTGACGACCGAGGCCGCCACGGCCTCGGGCCGGGCGGCCGCGGGCGCGCCCACCGGGGCGTCGTACTCGTTCAGGGAGGGGGCGTCGTCCGCCGGGCCCCCGGGTTCGTGAGCCGCGGGGCCGCCGGCCCACACGGCGAGCGGCATGTCGGGGATGGTGTGCGTGGGCGTGGCGACGGGCTCGAGCGCGGCCCTCCACCCCTCCCGGATCTCCTCCACGGCGGGCTCGGTGGACTCCGCCTCGACGCCGGCGGAGTCGGGCCGTGCCACGTACGGCCGCTGCGGGGTCAGCGTCGCGGCGGTCTCGGCGCTCGCCACGGCCAGGGTGTCGGACGCGTCGCGGCGCTCGGCCTCCTGCGTCGCGGCGTCGATGCGGCCCTTCAGGTACGCCGCCGCCACCAGCACACCCGCCACCAACACACGGCCGTTCACCACGGGGCCTCCGTCGTCGCGCGCCCGCCCGGCTGGGGACGCATGGTCCCCCTATCGGGCGCCGGCCCCCGGCCTTGAGCGCGCGTCGGTAAAGACGCGCGGCGGGTCACGTGCGGCGGCGGCGCTCCTGGATCCTACGGTGGCGGCGCTGACGGTCGCCGGTGGGGCGGTGGCTGCCCGGCGCCCGCTTGCCGGTCGCCGGGTCCTCGCCGTCCGGCGCGGGATCGGCCTGCGCAGGGTCGTCGCCGGCCGGCGCGGGATCTGCCTCCCGCCCGCGGGTGGACGACGAGGCGGTGGCGTCCCCCACGTCGGCGTCTTCACCGGCATCCTCATCCTCGAGCCCCTCGGCCAGCTCGCGCGCCGGGGCCATCTCGGCCAGTCCCGACCCCAGCGCCGGGGCGGCGCCGCCCCGGGAGTCGAGCGCGCGCTCGGCACGCGCCAGCACGTCGACGTCGACCACGTCCGCGTCGATCGTCGACACCGCCGCGCGCCGCTTTGCCTTGGCCTGCAGCTTCTTGTCCGCGGGCTCGCGCTCCTTCCAGAACGACGCGAGCGGGGCCGCGATGATGATGGACGACACGCCGCCCGCCAGGATGCCCACCAGGAGGGCCAGTGAGAAGTCCTTGAGCTGGTCCCCACCGAAGAAGTACAGCGCCAGCACCGGCACGAGCGTCGTCAGCGACGTGATGAGCGACCGGGTGAACGTCTCGTTGACCGAGCGGTTCACGACGTCGCGGTAGCGCGACCCGCGCATCAGCGGCACGTTCTCGCGGATGCGGTCGAAGACGATCACGACGTCGTACAGCGAGTACCCGAGGATGGTCAGCATGGCGGCGACCGTGGCGCTGGTCACCTCGTGTCCCAGCACCGAGTAGATGCCGACCGACAGCAGCACGTCGTGCACCACGGACAGCATCGCGGGGACCGCCAACTTGTACTCGAAGCGCAGAACCAGGTAGAGCGCCACGATGATGAAGCTGAGGACGATCGCCTGGATGGCGTTGTTGATGATCTGGCGCCCGAACGTGGGTCCCACGTCGTCGCGCGTGAGGATCGTCAGGCCGAGCTGGTCGCGCAGGCCCGCGATGACGGCGTCGCCCGTCTCGGGGCTCAGCGGCTCGGTGCGGATCTGGTAGCCCTGCACGGCGCGGCCGTCGATGGTCTGCGTGGTGCCCTGCACCCGCGCATCGGTGACGCCCGCGTCGGACATCACGTTGCGCACCTGCTGCTCGCTGACGGGCTTGGTGTACGACGTGGTGATGCTCGTGCCGCTCTCGAAGTCGAGGCCCATGTTGAGCCCCTTGACGCCGAGCCAGCCCAGTCCGAACAGCATCGGGATGATGGTGATGGCGGCCCACCAGCGCCAGTGCCCCACCCAGTCGAAGCTGGGGACGCGCCCCTCGCGCAGACCCGTGTAGCGGTCCTCCCGCAGGAACTTCGAGTTCGCCATCACACCGAAGATCGCCCGGGTGGCGACGACGGCAGTGAACAGCGACAGCAGCACGCCGACGGCCAAGGTGAACGCGAATCCGCGGGGCCCGCCGGTGGCGAACAGGAACACGATCAGGGCCGTGGCGAGCGTCACGACGTTGGCGTCGATGATCGCCGCGATGCCCTTCTTGTAGCCCGCCGCCATGGCCGCGGCGGCGCTCTTGCCCTTGCGGCCCTCCTCGCGGACGCGCTCGAAGATGATGACGTTGGCGTCGGCGGCGACGCCGATGGTCAAAATGACACCGGCGATGCCCGGCAGCGTCAGCGTGATGGGCACCAGCACGACGGCGGCGTAGTACAGCGCGCCGTAGATCAGCAGGGCCAGGGCCGCGACGAGGCCCAGCACGCGGTAGTACGCGATGAGGAACGCCATCACCAGCGCGAGGCCCACGATGCCCGCGATGACGCCCTGGCGCAGGGACTGCTCGCCGATGGTGGCGTCGACCTGCTTCAGGCTCACCGGCACCAGCCGGATGGGGATGGCGCCGGAGTTGAGCTGATCGGCCAGCGTGCGGGCCGAGTCGGACGTGAAGTTGCCCATGATGCGGGCGGCGCCGCCGTCGATGCCGAACGGCAGTTCGTTGTAGTCGATCGTGGGGTTGGAGATCATCTCGCCGTCCAGGACGACGGCGAAGCTCTGCAGTTGCTGCGCGGCCGCGCCGCGCGAGGCGAGCGTCGCGGTGATGTCCTTGAACTTGTCGCCGCCCGCGTCCGTGAAGTCCATGGTCACGATGGGCTCGCCGCTTCCCCCCTGGCCGACGTCCCGCACGGACGAGGCCCGCGAGATGTCGTTGCCGGTGAGACCCGGGTTGTCCTGGAACACGTAGTACTGCGTGGTCTTGGCCCCGTCCGGGCGGCTCTGCAGCACCGGCGTGATCTCGCGCACGACGATCAGGCCGCGGGGAACCGACTTGATGGTGATGTCCCTGGGCCTCACGCCCGCGTCACGCACCGCCTTCAGCAACTCCGTGCGCGCCTCGGCCGCCTTGCCGGGCTCGACCACGACCGGGTCGATGGGCTGGTTCGTGGACCTGTCCATCACGGGCCGCTTCGTGGCCGTGACGAACGCGTACAGGCGCTCGGCGCCCTTGCCGGGGTCGTTGACGGGCAGGCCCTCCGCCCGGGTGACCGTCGCCCAGAGGTTCCGCGAGGGCGCCCCCTCGACGCTGTCCTGGAAGTCGTAGAACGCGAGTTGTGCCGGCCGGATGAGGTTCTTCACCACGTCCTGGGCGTTCTCCTCGCCCGGCAGCGCCACCACGATCTGGTTCGTGCCCTGCGTCTGGATCTCCGGCTCGGACACGCCGAAGCGGTCGACGCGGTTGCGGATCACCTCGACGGCGCGCGACAGCGAGTCCTGGTTGACCGCCGCCTCGGAGGTGGGCCGGCCCTCGAGGATCACCTCGACGCCGCCCTGCAGGTCGAGGCCGAGGACTGCGGGCTTCAGCGCGATGGCGACCAGCGACGCGAGGGTCAGGCCGATCACCATCAGCAGCATCAGGAACGAGCGGCGCGCCTGGCTCATGCGGCTACTCCGGGGCGCCGTCGGCGGCGGGAGGGGCCCCTGCGGCCTCGTCCGCCGTGGCGGCGGGCGTCACGATCCGCCCGACCGACGCACGGGAAACCCGGATGTCGGTGTCTTCGGAGATCTCGAGGAGCAGCGTGTCGCCGTCCTCGACCTCCGTGATGGTGCCGTAGATACCCCCGAGCGTCACCACCTCGTCGCCCGGCTTCAGGTGCGAGACCATCTCCTTGTGCTGCTTGGCAAGGCGCCGCTGCGGGACCGTCATCACGAACATCAGCAGTCCGGCGACGGCCAGAAACAGCAGCAGGCCGAGTCCATTGTCCACGCGCGGGCACCTTCCGTCGGGGCGGGCGAATCCGGCGGACCTTAGCAGGCGGGGCAGGATGCCCTTCGCCACGCGGATCCGCCCGCACCGCCGCGGCCGCGCGCCGGCCGTCCGCGCTGGTACCGTCCCGCGGATGTCCGCCGCCGTGCCCACCCCCGCCGATGGCCTCTGGGCCCGCTGGCGCGGCTGGTGGGAGGTGCTGCTGTTCGCCGCCCTCACCGTCGTCTACGAGGTGGCCCGCTGGGCGGTGCGGCCCCAGGGCGACGACGCCGTCGCACGCGCCCACGACCACGCGGCAGTCATCGTCGACGCCGAGAAGGCGATCGGCCTGGCCGTCGAGGGAGACGTGCAGAGGCTCACCCACGACCTGCCTGGCGGCGAGTGGTTCACGACGCAGTGGTACTCGTACGCCCACACGCCCGGGTTCATCCTGTTCTTCGCGGCCGTGTGGTGGCTGCGCAGGCGCTGGTTTCCGTTCGTGCGCAACGCGTTCTGGATCGGCCACGCCATCGCGGTGCTGGTGTTCTGGGTCTTCCCCATGGCTCCGCCGCGGTTCGCGGACCCGGGCCTGAAGGACCCCACGAACGAGGCGCTCAGGGCGGGCGGTGCACTGGATTGGTTCCAGCAGTTCCGCAACGAGTACGCGGCCATGCCGTCGCTGCACATGGGGTACACGTTCTTCTTCGCGCTCATTCTGTGGTGGCTGCTGCGCGGCCACCGCTGGCGCTGGGTGGTGTGGCTGTGGCCCGCGACGCTGGTGTGGGTGACGATGGCCACCGCCAACCACTTCTGGCTGGACGGCGTGGGCGGGGCCGCCGTGATGGCGACGGCCCTCGCCATCGCCGCGGCGCTCCTGCCCCGCGCCATGCCCCGCACGTGGGCCTACCGCACCCCAACCGAGGACGCGTCGTGAGCTCCCCCCTGCGCATCGCGATGGTCACCGAGTACGCGTACCCCGTGCTGGGGGGCATCAGCGAGCACGTGCACTTCCTGTCGGCCGAGCTGGCCGCCCGGGGCCACGACGTGCGCGTGATCACGAGCCGGGCGCCGGAGCCCACCCGCGAGACGGCCGCGCGCGCCGATGCCCTGGCCGAGCGGGACTTCGGCTACCGCACCGTCCGCATCGGCACGAGCCTTCCCATCCCCATCAACGGGTCCATCGCCCGCATGACCGTCGACGCCCGCCCGCTGCGGGCCACGCGGCGCGCCATCGGCGACGCCGACGTGGTGCATGCGCAGGGCCTCGTGGGACCGCTACTGCCGCTGGCCGCCGCCCAGGTGTCGCGCGCGCCCTGCACTGTGGCGACGTTCCATACGTACGTCGAGGGCAGCAAGTTCCTGTACTGGGCGTGGAAGCTGCCCATGAACCACTGGCTGTCCAAGTTCGACCGGCGCATCGCCGTGTCGCAGGTCTGCGTCGACTCGCTCGTGGGCTTCTTCCCGGGCCACTACGACGTGATCCCCAACGGAATCGACTGTACGACGTTCACCCCCCTGGAGTCCGAGGCCGACCGCGACCCCGGCCCGCCGCGCATACTGTTCGTGGGTCGATTCGACCCCCGCAACGGCCTCGCCACGCTGCTGGACGCGGCGCGCATCCTGGCCGACCAGGGACGCGACTTCCGTGTCCAGATCGTGGGCGACGGCCCGCTGCGGCCCGTGTACGAGCGGCAAGCGCGGCGCCTGGGCGTGTGGGATCGGCTGGAGTGGCTGGGGTTGCTGAAGGATGAGCGCCCCGAGCTGTACCGCCAGGCGACGGTGCTGGCGGCTCCGTGCACGCTGGCGTCGTTCGGCGTGGTGCTGCTGGAGGCGTTCGCCAGCGGCACGCCCGTCGTGGCGGCCGATAACGTCGGCTTCCGGCAGGTGATGCGCGACGGCGCCCCGGGGCGGTTCGTGGAGCCCTCGTCGGCCGATGCGCTGGCGGCCGGCCTGGGCGAGGTGCTGGACGACCCGGCGATGCGCGCCGACTGGTCGGCCCGCGGCCGCCGGGTGGCACTGGAACGCTACGCGTGGCCCACGGTGGCGTCGCGCATCGAGGATCTCTACCGTGAGGTGCTGGACGGCCGGACGGCATCGGCCCCGCCCGGTGCCCCCACCAACGGCGCCCGGCCCGGCCGGGCGGACGCCCCCACAAGGAGCCAGACATGAGCGAGAAGTCCAAGCCCGAGATCGTCATCCCCGAGGGCGATCCGCCCACCGAGCTGGTGATCGAGGACATCGTCGAGGGCGACGGGGCGGTGGCGACCGCAGGCTGCCGGCCCACGATGCACTACTCCGGGGTGGCCTGGTCGACCGGCAAGGAGTTCGACTCGTCGTGGAACCGGGGGGAGCCGTTCAGCGGCTTCGCGCTCGGCCGCGGCATGGTCATCAAGGGCTGGGACCAGGGCGTCGAGGGCATGAAGGTCGGCGGCCGCCGCAAGCTCACCATCCCGCCGCACCTGGGCTACGGCATGAGGGGCGCGCCGGGCGCCATCAAGCCCAACGAGACGCTCGTGTTCGTGGTGGACCTGATCGACGTGTAGGCGCCGGGTGGCGGGGCCCGGGCGGCGGCGCCCGGGGGGCGGGGTCTCTATGCTCCCCGCCCGTGGCCCTCACCATCGGCATCGTCGGCCTGCCCAACGTGGGCAAGTCCACGCTCTTCAACGCACTGACCCGCAACGACGTGCTCGCCGCGAACTACCCGTTCGCCACCATCGAGCCGAACGTCGGCGTGGTCCCCCTCCCCGACCCGCGCCTGGGGCGCCTGGCCGAGGTGTTCGGCAGCGAGCGCATCCTGCCCGCGACGGTGTCGTTCGTCGACATCGCGGGCATCGTGCGCGGCGCGTCCGAGGGCGAGGGCCTGGGAAACAAGTTCCTCGCCAACATCCGCGAGGCCGACGCCATCTGCCAGGTCATTCGGGCGTTCAACGACGACAACGTGGTGCACGTCGACGGCAAGGTGTCGCCCCGTGACGACATCGAGACCATCAACACCGAGCTGATCCTGGCCGACCTGCAGACGATGGAGAGGGCCATACCGCGCCTGGAGAAGGAGGCGCGCACCAACAAGGAGAACCAGCCGGCCCTCGACAACGCCCGCGCCGTGAACGCGGTGCTGGAGCGCGGCGACACGGTGTTCCACGCCGCCGAGGCCGACGGCCTGGACATGGGTTTGGCGAAGGACCTGCAGCTGCTGACGACGAAGCCGTTCATCTACGTGTTCAACGTGGACGAGGACGAGCTGGCCGACGACGCACTCAAGGACGAGTTGCGCGCCCTGGTCGCCCCCGCCGAGGCCATCTTCCTGGACGCCAAGCTGGAGATGGAGATCACCGAGCTGGACGCCGCCGACGCCGCCGACCTGCTGGACGCCGCGGGTATCACCGAGCCCGGCTTGGACCAGCTGGCCCGCGTCGGTTTCGACACGCTCGGCCTGCAGACGTACCTCACGGCCGGCCCGAAGGAGTCGCGCGCGTGGACGATCGGCAAGGGCTGGACCGCCCCGATGGCCGCGGGCGTCATCCACACCGACTTCCAGCGGGGCTTCATCAAGGCCGAGGTCGTGTCGTTCGCGGACCTCGACGACGCTGGCTCCATGGCCGAGGCGAAGGCCCGCGGCCGGGTGCGCATGGAGGGCAAGGACTATGTGATGCGCGACGGCGACGTGGTGGAGTTCCGCTTCAACGTGTGAGGAGAGCGACCGCGGGGTGTACGGCCTGCCCCGCGCCGGAGTACGCCACCCCGGACTCCCCGGACGCGTGCACCGGCAATCGCGACCGTGCGGCCGTGTACAGCGATTGATACCGCCGCGTCGGCGACGTCCCGTCGGCGGTCACGATCCGCACACACGACCACCCCGCGGGACCAGGGCGCAGGACGCCCCCCGGCGCCCCGCACACCGCGCGTCACGCCGGCGAGAACGCCGCGATGATCTCCACGGCCTCGTCCGGGTCGTCGGTGACGTGGACACGCTCGGCGAAGCCCCCGTCCGACGCCAGCTTGGCCAGCAGCGGGGCCGCCGGATACCCGTCGCCGCCGGCGTCTGTCCAATACCGCGACCCCAGCAGCACCATGGGGCTTCGCACGCCGTACACGGCGTAGAAGTTCTGGCACGCGTCCTGGAAGACCTCCTGGACGGTCCCCGCCCGGCCCGGCGCGAAGATCACGCCGTGCGTCGCGATGGCCAGCAGGCCCTCCTCGCGAAGGCTGTTCTCGAAGTACTTCGCGATGTGGCTGGCGAACATGTTGGGCGGCTCATGGCCGTAGAACCACGTGGGCACCCCCAGGCTGACGCCCGCCCCCTCCGCGCGTGGATGCCGCCCGCGGACGGACCACGCGGCGTCCGCCCACCCGGGGTCGCGGAACGTGGGCGCCGCGGCGAGACCCGCGAGGGCGTCGTCGAGCACCGGGTCGGGGTACGCGGACGCCCACGCCCCCAGGTTGGCCGCCTCCATCAGGCCGGGGCCGCCGCCGGTCGCCACCAGCAGGCCGCGGGCGGCAAGGGCGCGGGCGGCCTCGGCGACCGCGCGGAACTCCGGCGCGTCGCGGGGCGTGTCGTGCCCACCCATGAAGGCCACAACGCCGGGTCCGGCGGGCGGCTGGAACGACGCCAGGAACGCGTGCAGCGCGTCGCTGATGGAGCCGTCGTGAAGCCGCCGCGCCAGCGTCACCTCCACGCCCACGGGCACCCGCTGCGGAGGCGTGGCGGGGTGTCCCTCCGCGTCCACCCGCATGTAGGACGTGTATACGCGCCAGTCCCGCGTGGCGCGGTATCCCGCGGGCCCGCCCGGCGAGAAGCCCTCGTACAGCTCGTCCACGGTGTAGAGGTCCGAGCGGAACGCGTCGACGCCGGCGCCCGGGATGCGCGGCATCACGAGGGCCTGGGTGACCGCGGCGATGTCGGCCATCATCGGGCCAAGGCGGCAACCCAGGAAGACGCACGCCTCGGACGGGTCGCGGGGCTGCGGCCGGTCGGACAGCTCGGCGTCGAACGGCCGCAGGTCGAGGTCGAGGAACACGACGCCGCGGCACGGGGCCCGGAGGGCCCGCCACGCGGGGAACGTCTCGGGCGCGACGGTGGTGCGGGGGAACACCACGCAAGTATGCCGCGCCCGGTACCGATGGGCGTGAGCGCGGGGCGGCGGGCTCGACCCGGAACCGCCGCCCCTCTCACGCGCGGGCGACTGCGCTCAGGTCGCCCGGCGGGTCAGGCGGCTGGCGCACCTGCTGCGCGACCCGCCCGTGAGCCTTCGCACCCTCAGCGTTTCGTCGCGGGGAGCCTTGATGATCGTCGCGCTCCCCGGTGCCCTCGTCAGCTGCATGCGCGTCCTCCCTTGGAGCCTGCCGTTGCCATGGGGGGAACGGTACGACGCACCCGCGGGGGCCGGTACGGATGCGGTACACGGGATTCGCCGCCTCGTTCTCGTGCCCGCCGCACAACACGTGCGCGGGACGGCGGAATCTGGCAAGGTCGCGGCGGACACGACGGTCGGGGGGACGGGTGGCGATCAGGATCAGGCGCGCGATCGCGGGCGCATGCGCGGCGGCCGGCCTCGTCGCGGCGGCGGGATGCGGGGGCGGCGACGACGGCGCAACGTCAACGGCCTCCGGCCCCGCCCCGGGCACGGCGACGTCGGCGCAGACCCCCACCGCGGCGACGGCCGCGCCCGGAGTCCGGATCGCGGACCCCACCGGCGACACCTCGGCCCCGGACGTCGACATCACGGGCGGGACCGTCGCCCGCAACGGCGGGGACGTGGTGGTGACCATCCGGTTGGCCTCGCCCGCGCTGACGGGCCCCGACGCGCCGGACGTCGCGTACAGCGCCGTCATCCAGAACAAGAAGGACTCGTGGCTGGCGGCCGCCCAGATCACCGGCGGCGATGCGCGGTACCGGCTGATGCCACAGGACGGCGCGCCGGGCAGCGACATCACGGGCTCGGTCAACGGCCGCGACGTCACGCTCGTGGTCCCCACGGCGTCCCTCGGCGGGGACGGCCCGCTGGGCGTGTCGCTGTACGCCCAGAACGGCGCGGACGATCCGTCCACCGACGTGGCCCCCGACGACGGCTGGCCCGGCCCGCACCGGGTGAACGTGCCCTAGCGGGCCAGGCCCGCCAGCAGCGTGGCGATTCCCAGGTCCACCGCGGCACCGCCGTCGTCGGGGCCGGACGCCGCGAGGCCCAGGACCAGCGCCAGGAACGCCGCCAGCGTGGCGTCCACGCGGTCGGGCGGCACGTGGGCCTGCGCGACGGCCGCGCGGGCCGCGTCGCGCAGAGCGGTGAGGTGGGGGCCGTGGCCGCCTCGCTGCAGCAGGCGCGCCGCCAGCACGGGGTGGCCGCGCGTGGCGCCCCACGCGTGGCGACCCAGGGCGTCCAGGCGCACACGCCAGCCCGCGTCGCCGCCCACCGGCGGGTCGGCCAGCAGCGCGTCGGTGACCATGTCGAGCAGCGCGTCCTTGTCGGCCACGTGGCTGTAGAGGGCGTTGGGCGCCACCCCCAGGCGGTGCGCCACGGCGCGCATGGACAGCGCCTCCACCCCGCCCTCGGCCACCAGCGCCGTCGCGGCGTCGACCACCCGCCCGGCGTCGAGGCCCGCGGGCGTTCCGGGGCTGCGGCGGCGGGCCATCAGAATGTACCTCGTACAGTCATGGGGGCAAGTGTAGCCCGCGCGGGGCCCGGGGTCGAGGCCCCGCCCCGACGGCGGGGCTTGCGGTGCTCCTCGCGCGGGCACTCGCGGTGGACGCGATGCGTCGGGACCGCGCGCCCGCCCGCGTGACGTGTTCCGTCCATTCGCGTCGCGCAGCGGTGGGCGTACGTGGGCGTCGAACGTGTCGGCCGTGCCCGGTTCGCGCCGTCAGAGCGCCCCTGCCGGCGTGACGGCGCGCGACGGGCCCGGGTCGCGCCGCTCGCCCGTCAGAGGCCGGTCATCCTGAGGGCCGCCTCCGGCAGGCGCGCCCCCTCCACGCGGACGGCGGCCAGCCGGTCGCGGATGGCTGCGAGGTCGTCGGGGGTGAGCTCCACGTCGAGCGCGCCGAGGTTCTCGTCCACGCGGTGGGGCTTGGTGGTGCCGGGGATGGGGACGATCCACGGCCGCTGCGCCAGGAGCCACGCGAGCGCCACCTGGGCGGGCGTCGCCCCCTTGCGGCGGGCCAGTCCGGTGACCACGTCCACGAGCGCCATGTTCGCGGCCCGGGCCGCGGGCGAGAACCGGGGCACGTGGTTACGGAAGTCGGCGGCGTCGAACGTGGTGTCCGGCGTGATCGCCCCGGTCAGGAACCCCGCCCCCAGCGGGCTGAAGGGCACGAAACCGATGCCCAGCTCGTCAAGCGCGGGCAGTACGGCATCGTCGGGCTCGCGCCAGAACAGCGAGTACTCGCTCTGCACGGCGGTGACGGGCTGCACCGCGTGGGCGCGGCGGATCGTGTCGGCGCTCGCCTCGGACATGCCGAAGTGCAGGACCTTCCCGGCCGTGACGAGGTCCCGCACGGCCCCCGCGACGTCCTCGATGGGCACGGCCGGGTCGACGCGGTGCTGGTACAGCACGTCGATGCGGTCGGTGCGCAGGCGCCGCAGCATGCCGTCGACCGCGGCGCGGATGTGCTCGGGCCGGCTGTTGGTGCCGCCCCGTCGCTCGCCCGTCGTCGGGTCGATGTCGAACCCGAACTTGGTGGCGATGACGACCGCGTCGCGCACCGGCGCCAGCGCCTCGCCCACGAGTTCCTCGTTGGTGAGCGGCCCGTACGCCTCGGCGGTGTCGAAGAACGTCACGCCCCGGTCGTGGGCGTGCCGGATCAGCCCGACCGCGTCCCGGCGGTCGGCGGCCGGCCCGTACACCTCGCTGAGGCTCATGCAGCCCAAGCCCAGCGCCGAGACCTCCAGGCCCTGGCCCAGCGTCCTCGTCCGCAACGTGGCCCTCCCCCTGACGTAGCGTGGCGCGGCAAGCCCAGTCCCGCGGGCACGCACGGCGCCGGCCCGAGGCCATCGCTGACGTCCCGGTGTCCTCCCCATCCCCGCGCCGACCGCCGCCGCCCACGCGTTCCGCCGGCTGCGTGGTTGTCGCTCCGTGCCGCGCCCGGCCGCGCTGCGCCCACGGCGCTTGCGCGCCTACACCGGGAACAGGGCGGGGTGGCCCTCGGGGGGGTCGATGCCCAGGTGGCGGTACGCCCGGGGCGTCGCGACCCGGCCGCGGGGGGTGCGCACCAGCAGGCCCTCCTGCAGCAGGTACGGTTCGTACACGTCCTCGACGGTGTCCGGGGCCTCGCCGATGGCGTCCGCGACGGTGCCGAGTCCCACGGGGCGCCCGTCGAACGTGACCGCCAGGCAGCGCAGGATGCGCCGGTCGATCTCCTCCAGGCCGATGGCGTCGACCTCGAGCAGGTCGAGCGCGTTCATGGCCACCGCGTGGCTGATGAGGTCGTGGCCCTCCACCTGGGCGACGTCGCGCACGCGGCGAAGCAGCCGGTTGACGATGCGCGGCGTGCCGCGGGCGCGGGACGCGATGGCCGCGGCGCCCCGCTCGTCGACACGCATGCCCAGCAGGCCGCCCGAGCGCTGCACGATGCGGGCCAGGTCGGCCTGGCCGTAGTAGTCGAGGCGCTGGACCACGCCGAACCGCCCCAGCAGGGGCGAGCTCAGCAGGCCCGTGCGCGTCGTGGCACCCACGAGGGTGAACGGGGGCAGGTCCAGGCGCAGCGTGCGGGCGGCGGGCCCCTGGCCCAGGACCACGTCGATCTCGTAGTCCTCCATGGCCGGGTAGAGCACCTCCTCCACGGCCCGCCCCAGGCGGTGGATCTCGTCGACGAACAGCACATCCCGCGGCTCGAGCGCCGTCAGCACGGCGGCCAGGTCGCCCTTGCGCTCGAGCACCGGGCCGCTGGTGGGGTGGAACCCGACCCCCATCTCGTTGGCCACGATGCGCGCCAACGACGTCTTGCCGAGACCCGGCGGCCCGGCGAGCAGGACGTGGTCCAGGGCCTCCTGCCTGCCCCTGGCGGCCTCGAGGAAGATGCCGAGCTGGCGACGGGCGGTCTCCTGGCCGATGAAGCCGTCCAGCGATGTGGGCCGAAGGGCCCGGTCGACGTCCTGCTCGCCCGGCTCCAGGCCCGGATCGGTGACGCGGTCGTCGCTCACGGCTTCCTCAGGGCCGCCAGGCCGTGGCGCACCAGGGCCGCGGCGTCGAGGTCACCGGGCGCGTCGCGCAGCGCGTACGCGGCCTCGTCGGGCGTGAAGCCCAGCGCCACGAGCCCCTCGCGGGCGTCGGCGACCGCGCCGATGCCCCCTCCCCCGGCCCGGGCGGCGACCGGCACCCGGCCGGCGGGCGACGCGGCGGTGGCGAACGCGCCCACCCGGTCACGCAGCTCCACGACCAGGCGCTCGGCGGTGCGCTTGCCCACGCCCGGGGCGCGCTGCAGGTGGCCGGCGTCGCCCGTGGCGATGGCGTGGCGCAGCGCCTCGGGGCTGTCGAGCCCGCACAGCGCCAGCGCCGAGCGCGGGCCGACCCCGCTGACGCCGATGAACGCCGCGAACAGCTCGCGCTCGGCGGGCGTGGCGAAGCCGTAGAGGTCCAGCGCGTCCTCGCGAACGGCCAGGTGGGTCTGCAGCGACACGGCCTCACCCGCGTGCGGCAGCGCCGCGAGGGTCTGCGCGGAGACCGCGATTCCCAGGCCCACGCCGCCCACCTGCACGACCACCGAGCCGTCGTGGTCGACGTGCGCCAGCAGCCCGCTGACGGATCGGATCACGGGCAAACCCCCGGGCGAACACACATTCGCCCGGAATCTATCCCGAGCGGCGGACGGCCCCCGCGAACGCCTGCGTGGACAGATGACAGATGGCGATGGCGATGGCGTCGGCCGCGTGGTCGCTGCGGGCGGTGACGCCCGTGAGGCGCGCCACCATGACCCGTACCTGGTCCTTGTCGGCGCGGCCGGAGCCGGTAACCGCCTGCTTCACCGTGTTCGGCGAGTACTCGGTGACCGGCACGCCGTGGCACGCCAGCGCGACCTGCGCGGCACCGCGGGCCTCCCCCATGCCCATGGCCGCGGTGCCGGTCTTGTGGATGTACCAGCTCTCGATGGCGGCGCCGTCGCACGGGTGCTGCATCAGCACCTCCACCAGGCGGTCGTGGATCTCGCGCAGGCGCAGCGGATGCGGTGTGGAGGTGGTGGTGCGGATGACGCCCCATGCCTCCACGCGGGGCCGCCCGGGCGCCCCGCCCACCACGGCGTAGCCGGTGGACGCGAGCCCCGGGTCGACCCCGAGGATCATCCGGCGACCGCCTCCAGCATCTCCTCGGAGATGTCGAAGTTGGCGTACACGTCCTGGACGTCGTCGTTGTCCTCGAGCGCGTCGATCAGCTTCAGCAGGCGCCGGGCGTCGCCCTCGTCGGGCGCCACGGTGTTCTGGGCGATCATCGTGAGGTCGGCCGACGTCAGCGCGAAGCCGGCGGCCTCCACCGACTGGCGCACGGCCGTGAAGTCGGCCGGCTCCGTGGTGATCTGCCACGCGTCGCCGTCGAGCTGCACGTCGTCGGCGCCACCCTCGAGCGCGGCCTCCATGATGGCGTCCTCGTCCGCACCCTCGGCGTCGACGGTGATGACGCCCTTGCGCTCGAACTGCCACGCCACCGTGCCCGACGTCGACAGCGACCCGCCGTGCTTCGTGAAGATGTGGCGGACGTCGGCGGCGGTGCGGTTCTTGTTGTCGGTGAGGATGTTGAGCAGCACCGCCACGCCGCCGGGGCCGTAGCCCTCGTACACGATCTGCTCGTACGACTCCCCCTCGCCGGAGCCCGCGCCGCGCTGGATGGCACGATCGATGTTGTCCTTGGGCATCGAGTTGTCGCGCGCCTTCTGGATGGCGGCGGCCAGCGACGCGTTGGCGTCCGGGTCGGCCCCGCCCTCCTTGGCCGCCACGATGATGGCCCGCGAAAGCTTGGAGAAGAGCTGGCCGCGCTTCGCGTCGGCGGCGCCCTTCTTACGCTTGATGGTCGCCCATTTGCTGTGGCCAGACACGGCGTCCCTCCCCCCTGGTCCCCTTACGCGTGTGTGCCGGGATGATAGGCACGGGCGCGGCCGACGATCCAGGCGTGAAGGCGCCGGTCTCCCGTGAGCTCGGGATGATAGGCCGTCCCCACGATGTCGCCGCGGCGCACGGCGACGATGTCGCCGCGGCAGCGGGCAACCACGTCCACGCCGTCGCCGACGTGAGTGATACGCGGCGCGCGGATGAACACGCCGTCGGGCTCCGGGTCGCCGTCCCAGCCGGGCGCGTACTCCAGCGGAGCCTCGAACGAGGCCACCTGGCGGCCGTAGCCGTTGCGCTCGACCGTCACGTCGAGCCCCCCGACGATGGGCTCCTCGCCGCCGGCGATGTGGTCGGCCAGCGCGATCAGCCCGGCGCACGTTCCGAGGGCAGGCAGCCCGTCGCGCACCCGGCGCGCCAGCGCCGCCAGCAGGTCCTCGCCGGCGGCCAGGCGGATCGTCGTGCTCTCTCCCCCCGGGATGACGACAGCCTGGACGGCGTCCAATTCGACGACGGAACCGACCCGGCGGGGATCCCCCCCGACGGCCCGCACCGCGTCGACGTGCTCGGACACGGCGCCGTGCACGGCCAGCACTCCCACCAGGGGGGGCGCCGCGCCCCGCGAGCGGTCCGTCACCCGCCCCGCGTGTGCAGCAGCTGCGCCGGGGTGAGCTCGTCCATCTCGATGCCGACCATGGCCTCGCCGAGGCCCGCCGACACGCGCGCGACGGCGTCCGCGTCGGTGAAGTGGCGCGTGGCCTCCACGATGGCGCGCGCCCGGGCCGCGGGGTCGCCGCTCTTGAAGATGCCGGAGCCCACGAACACGCCCTCGGCGCCGAGCTGCATCATCAGCGCGGCGTCGGCCGGCGTGGCGATGCCGCCCGCGGTGAACAGCACCACGGGAAGGCGCCCCTCGCGGGCGACCTGGGCGACCAGCTCGTAGGGGGCCCGCAGTTCCTTGGCGGCGGCGTACAACTCCTCGGGGGCCAGCGTGCCCAGGCGGCGGATGCCCCCCAGGATGCTGCGCATGTGGCGCACGGCCTCCACCACGTTGCCGGTGCCCGCCTCGCCCTTCGAGCGGATCATGGCCGCCCCCTCGGTGATGCGCCGCAGCGCCTCGCCCAGGTCGGTGGCACCGCAGACGAAGGGGACGGTGAAGCCGTGCTTGTCGACGTGATTGGCCTCGTCGGCGGGTGTCAGCACCTCGGACTCGTCGATGTAGTCGATCTCCAGCGACTGCAGGACCTGGGCCTCGACGAAGTGGCCGATGCGGCACTTGGCCATGACGGGGATGGTGACGGCGTCCTGGATGCCGCGGATCATCTCGGGGTCGCTCATGCGGGCCACGCCGCCGTCGCGCCGGATGTCGGCCGGGATCCTCTCGAGGGCCATCACGGCGCACGCCCCGGCGTCCTCCGCGATCTTCGCCTGCGCGGGCGTGGTGACGTCCATGATGACGCCGCCCTTCAGCATCTGCGCCAGCCCCGCCTTCACGCGGGGGGTGCCGACCTGCCCGTTCCCGTTACCGTCCGCCACTGTCGCTCCCGGATCGCCTCGCCTGCATCCGGGCATAGTAGCCGCGCCGGGCCGCCACCGGCCCGGGGGTGGGGACGGCTCAGGCCGACATCGAGGCCAGCGGCTCGGCGCCGTTGACCGCGGGCGGGGATGCTGGCGCGCCCTGACGACGAAGCGTCGCGTCGAGCGTGCCGCACAACGCCTGTGCCACGGCCACCATGGCGACCAGGCTGGGCGCGCCGCCGCGGGCGTCGGCGGGCACCACGCGGGCCAGCGGCAGGCCGGCCATGGGCGACAGGCTGGAGTCGGTCAGCACGATCACGGGCACGCCGGCGTCGTCGCCCGCCCGCACCGCGGCCTGCGCCACGCGCGGCTCGCGCCCGATGCCCACGGCGACCACGGCCGAGGTGGGGCCGATGCCGGCCAGCCACGTGCGGTCGGCGGGCTCCAGCGACGACACGCACGCCACGGGCACGTCGAGCTGGGTCAGGCGCTCGGCGACGAGACAGACGATGGGCCGGGCGGGGCCGTCGCCGGCCACGATGACGGGGCTGCGTCCCATGAGGGCCTGTGCGAGGGGGGCCAGGCCACGGCGGCCCAACCGGTCGGCGGCGGCGTCCAGCGAGTGGCGCTCGGCCGCCAGCTGAGCTCGCAGCGCGTCGGCGCCGCCGAACACGCCCACGTTGCCGTCGGGCGAGCCGGTGGGGAGCCATGGGCGCTGGGCGCGCCGCACGAGCTGCTGGAGGTCGGGGTAGCCGCCGTAGCCGAGGGCCTGGGCGAAGCGGACGACGGTGGCGGGGCTGCAGTGCGCCGCGCGCGCCACCTCGTGGGCCGACATGACGGGCAGGTCGGCGAGGTGGTCGGCCACGTACCGGGCCAGCGCCTGCTGCGCCGGGCTGAACGTGGGATAGTCGCGGCGCAGGCGGTCCCGGAGGGAGTGGATCTCGGTGGCGGTCACGCTTGGGAGGTTCGCCGCCCGCCGCGACTCCCCTACTTGCCCGCGGTGATTCGTCGAGTGACGTGCGACGTCACCGGCGGGGAGCCCACCGGGGTGTCACGCGCCGGCGCTCACCGCCCGGCGGCCCGCACATCCTGCAGGTCGTCCAGCACGGGGGCGAACAGGTCGCCGCGTTCCAGGAGGCGGGCGGCCACCGCGGACGACGTGAACGCCACGGGGTCGAGCCCCGGGCGCACCTCGTCCCAGTCGAGCGGCGTCGACACGGGCGCCCCGGGGCGCGGGCGCAGTGAGTACACGCTGGCGATGCTGCGCCCGCGGCCGTTCTGGTTGGCGTCCATGAGGATGCGCCCGCCCCTGCCCTTCTTCGGCATGCTCGTGGTGATGAGGTCCTTGCGCGTGGCCGCCAGGTGCTCGGCGACGGCCTGCGCGACGCCACGCGTGAGGTCGTAACCGGTGCCCGGCACGACGGGCACGAACACATGGATGCCCTTGCTGCCGGACGTCTTCGGGTATCCCCGCAGGCCGATGCCCGCCAGGGCCTCGCGCACCAGCAGGGCGGCCTCGACCACCGCGTCGAACGGCATCCCCTCGGGCGGGTCGACGTCGAACAAGACGTGGGTGGCGTCGTCCGGGGAATCGGCCCGGCTCTGCCACGGGTTCATGTCGATGCAGCCCAGGTTCGCCACCCAGGCGAGGGCCAGCGGGTCGTCGACCATCAGGTAGCGGTTGGTGGCGCGCGACCCGGCGCCGCGGCCCAGCTCGACGGTGGGGATCCAGTCCGGGGTGTTGTCCGGGGCGTTGTGCTGGAAGAACGACGGCCTGTCGATGCCGTTCGGAAAGCGTTTCAGGATCATCGGCCGGCCCGCCAGGTGGGGTACCAGCCACGGCGCAACCGCCAGGTAGTGATCGATGAGGTCGCCCTTCGTGACGCCGTCGGCGGGCCAGTAGACCTTGCCCAGGTTGGTGAGGCGGATGCGCCGGCCGCCGTCGGTGAGCACGCGGTCGGCGTCGCCCGGCGACGGCAGGGGTGCGGCGGTGGCCGTCGCTTCGGCGGATGCCCCGGCGGCAGGCGCATCGTCGCCGCCCGCGTCCGGTGCCTCCGCGAGGCCGTGGAACACGGGGGCGCGCATACGCCCGTCCGGCGTCATCTCGCCGTACGACACCGTCACCCACTGGACCGGTTCGGTGAAGTGCACCGGCGACGTCACGCCGTCGACGCGGTCGAACGGGCTCTCGTCACGCTCGCGCCCGCGCAGCAGAGTCGCCAGGCGCCGCACCGTGGCGTCGTCCATACCCGACCCCACCGCGCCCGTGAACCTCAGCACCCCGCCAGGGCCCGGGCGCCCCACCAGCACGGACCCCAGCGTGTCGCGGCGCGCACCGGACCCCTGCGTCCACCCACCGATGAGGACGGTGTCCTCCAGGCGGGTCTTGACCTTGAGCCAATCCGGCGACCGCGCACCGGGCCGGTACGGGCTGCCGCGGCGCTTTGCGACGATCCCCTCGACGCCGAGGGCGCGGATGTGCTCGAACAGCGCGGTGCCCTTCCCGGCGACATGGTCCGGCGCCCGGGCCGTTTCCGGGTGGTCGGGGCTGACGACGGCCGCGAGCAGCGCCCGCCGTTCCTCCACGGGCCGGTCCGTCACCCACTGGCCGTCGATGTACAGCACGTCGAAGCACACGAGCGTGGCGGCGCCGTCGTGGTTCTGGATGCGCGAGAACCGGGCGCGGCCATCGTCGTCGAACAGGCACAGCTCGGCGTCGAGGACGGCCTCCTGCGCCAGCACGGCGCGCCGCATGCGGGCCAGTTCCGGGTAGTCGGCCGTGACGTCCCTGCCGCTGCGCGAGCGCAGCTCCACCCCGTCGCCCGTGACGAGCGCGAGGGCCCGGTAGCCGTCCCACTTGACCTCGAACAGCCAGTCGTCACCGTCGAACGGGGCGTCGCGCAGCGTCGCCAGCATCGGCCGCAGGGCGCGGAACGCGGGGGTCGGGTCCGGAACGCCCTCGCCGGCCGCCTTCGCGCGGAAGAGCAGCCACTGCTCCCTGCCACCGCCCTCCCCGGTGCGCACCATGTGGTACTCGCCGTCGAGGATCGAGCCGCGGAGCCGCACCTTGATGTCCCGGTCGGTCCACGCGACAACGTCGAACGTGCCCCGATCCCACACCGTCATGCGGCCCGCGCCGTACTGGCCCTCGGGGATCTCGCCGTGGAAGTCGAGGTACTCAAGCGGGTGGTCCTCGGTGCGGACGGCCAGCCGCCTGGGGCCGCGGCGCAGCGGCACCCCCTTTGGCACGGCCCACGACGCCAGCGTCCCGTCGTGCTCGAGGCGGAGGTCGAAATGGAGGGCGGTCGCATCGTGGCGCTGGACGACGAAGCGCGGGGCCCCCTCATCGGGCGACCCCGCGCCGAACGGCTCGGGTGTCGCCGCCGGGTCCCGGCGGCGACGGTATTCGTCGAGTGGATCCGCGCTCATCGCACGGGAGTATCGCGATCAGACCTTGCCGTAGTGCCCCATGACGGACGCGACGTACGCCTTGGTGTCCTCGTACATGCCACGCTCGCGCAGGCGGTTGTAGCCCTGGTAGTAGCCGGCGGCCGACAGGCGGGAGCTGCCCGTCCGCCGGTGCAGCCACGCCAGGTACGCCACGCCGCCGTCGATGTTGTCGCGCAGGCTGTACGGGTTGAGCGTGCGCCCCACGAGCAGCGGGCCAACCCACTGGGCCGTCTCGGGCATCAGTTGCATCGCGCCGATGGCGCCGACGTTGCTGCGCACGTTGTGGTTGAAGCCGCTCTCCTGGAACGCGATGGCGCGGGCGAGCGACGGGTCGACGCCGTAGCGGGCGGCGGCCGAGTTGATCATCGCCACGACCTCCGAGGACGACACCGTGCGCGGGCCGATGTAGGTGCTGCCGGTGGCCGACGAGCCGGTGGCTCCCGGCACCTTCAGCGCCGCTCCCTGGACGACCAGGTTGGGGTCGGAGATGCCGTTGAGCGACTGGATGCGGGCGACGGTGGTGCCGTACCGTGCCGCGATGGAGCCCAGGGTCTCGCCCGAGGCCACCCTGTGGACGCCGGCGGACGACGACGGGGACGCCACGGGCACGGCGACGGACGCCACCGTGGCGGTGGTGGAGCGCGAGGACGGCACGGACAGGCGGGAGCCAATGGTGAGCAGGTCGGGGTTGCGGATGCCGTTCGCGGAGATGAGCGCCCCGATCGGGACCGTGTAGCGGCGGGCGATGGAACCCAGCGTCTCCCCGCTGCGCACCGTGTGGTACGCCGTCGCGGGCGTGCCCGTCACGACCACCGCCGACACCGTCCGCACGCCGGTCGTGCGACCGGGGATGCTCAGGCGCGTGCCGCTGCGGACCGCGTTGGGGTTGGCGATGCCGTTGGCCAACGCCAGGTTCGACGCCGAGGTGCCGAAGCGCCGGGCGATCGAGTTGAGCGTGTCGCCCGACACCACCGTGTAGTTCATCGCCACGGCGCCGGACTGCGGATCGAAGCGGGGCTCGGTCACGTCCGGCAACGCCGGCACGATGAGGATCTGCCCGGCTCGGATCTGGCCGGCGTTGACCAGCGCGTTGCGCGCCGTCAGGTCCGCCACCGTGGTGCCAAAGCGGTTGGCGATGCTGTAGAGCGTGTCGCCGGGCCGCACCGTGTACAGGCCGGTCCCGGTCGCCCCGCCGGTCTGACCGGCCGCCGCACCGCTCGTGCTCTGGGCGCCGGCATCTACGCCGACGCCGTAGGAAGCGAGCGCGGCGAGCACCGCCGCACCCGTCGCCAGGGAACGCAAAGACGACCTCCGCCCAGTTCGGTCGCATCGAAGTGACACCGCCCGGCGAGGCCTTGGATCCCGCCGCCTTCCACCGTTCGGCCATCTGGAGGGTAAGCGCACGCCGGAGGAACGACAACCTGCTCAGCCATCTTGAGTTGGACCCGGGGAGTTCATCCGAACGCAGTAGGTCCGCCGCCCGGGGTCGGCTCGCGGTCCGAGTGCACGTCCCGACGCCTGGGGAGGCGGCGTCGCCCCACGATCGTCGACGGGTACGGCGCCGCGCCGCTCGGCGCGGCGCGCCTCAGGCGACCCTCAGGTGAGGGCGCGCCGGCGCTCGTCGGCCCGGCGCTCGGCCTCGAGGCGCTCGAGCTCGGCCTCGTCGCTGTGGTCGACGAAGGACATCATCTCGGCGATGGCCCGGTGGCCGGCCTGCTCGGCGATCAGCCGGTGCATCTGCTGGGCGACGGCCCGGTAGCCGGGGTGGCCCTGTGGCACGGAGCGCAGCTCGAGCACGTGCATGGCCGAGCGGGCGTTGAGCTGCATGGCGAAGCGCAACCGGTAGGCCAACGACACGGCGTACCCGGCCTGTCGGGGGAAGTCCTCGGCGAGCGTGTCGTGCAGATCGGCGGAGCGTTCCATGGCCGCATCGAACGTGGCGCCGAGGCCGGCCTCGTCCACGGCGGCGGGCCGCACGTACCCGTGACGCGGGGTCAGCGGCTGCCACTCCACGGTGAGCAGCCGGTGCCGCTGCAGGTCCCGGAACGCCCCGTAGTC
>JAGQUM010000065.1 GCA_020438485.1 Thermoleophilia bacterium
GGTGGCGGGTGTGCTGGTGACGGGCACGCCCGCCGGGACGGACGCCACCGGGGTCCCCTGAGCCTCCGATGCGGGGGGAGTGCAACCGGTCTGGGCACCGCGCATGGTCTCATCAATGACCATCTGCTTCAGGGAGCCGTCGGGCGTCGCCTTGGCGGTGAACGCGAACGCCGAGTGCGCGGGCATGCGGGCGACGCTCAGCGTGAGCGTGGTGCCGTCGGCGCTCAGGGTCGGCGTGCCGACGCCGGAGGCGAGGGCCGTGTAGCCGTTGCCGTACAGCGCGCCCATGCCCTGCGCGGTGCCCGTGATCACCGTGCCGGGCGACGCGAATGTCAGGCCCTGTGCGGCCTTCGCCGTGAAGGTCACGTCGGTGAGGTCCCGGTCGGTGGCGCCGTACAGGCGCACGTAGCGGCCATCGCCGGAGCCCCAGCCGTCGGCGTTGGTCTCGCCGTCCGCCCCGGTCTTGATGCGGGCCGTGATGTCGCGGGCCGGCAGGGGGAACAGCGTGCGGCCACCCAGCAGCGAGTAGCAGGCCTCCGTGGGCTGCGGGGTTGCGGCCGGAGGCTGCGTCACGTCGCACCCCGCGCCCTCGGCGTACTTCGCGGTGAGGTTGGCGTCGACGATGAAGTGGGCGTATGCGCCCTGGGCGTCCGGGGCGCCGGGGTTCGCCACCGCGGCCGTGCCCGTGAACGAGTAGATGCCCGCGCTGCCGGCCGGCAGGACGTCCCAGTGCAGCACGAACTCCCCGTTGCGGACGGTCACGCGGGGCGCCGGGGCCTGGACGGTGAATCTCGCGTCGCCGTCGAAGCGGCGGTAGAGGTCCAGGTTCGTCGCCGTGGGCATGTAGGGGGCGGCGACGCCCCCGCCCGTGTTGAGCGCCCAGTTGGCACTGCCGGCGCCGATGCGCACGTTGACGTCGTACATGGTGTGGTCGGTGGCCACAGGCAGGCGGTAGTTGATCGTCTGCCCGGCGAACCAGTGCTGCACCAGGAAGTGGCCCGGCCCCTGGAGGGCGGGGTAGCGCGGGCCGGGGGCTACCTCGTAGAGGTAGCCCGCGTTCGAGTAGTCGGGGTACGCGCCGGACACGTCGGACTGGGCGCGCCACGCCACCGCGCAGGCCTGCGTGTTGTTGCCGCTCAGCGTGTACGGGTTGCTGGCGGCGCCCGGCGAGGCGAACGCGGCCGCCAACACGGCGGAGGCGCCCACCGCGACGGCCACGCGGCCCGTCGCCCCGAACGCCGCGCCACGCCGCGCGCGGCGTGCCCCCCGGAGCCGGGATCGTGATGGGTTGGTGGACCGCATAATCGCCTCGTTCGTCGCCTGGGGCCCCGGGGTTCCCGGGCGCACATTCAGGGTGCGCCTTTCGGGATCCAGGCGCCCCGGACCCTCGGAGGTGGGCGCCCTGTACGAAAGGATAGTTCGCCTGGGCGATCGCGGGGTTCCATTACACCTTCCTCATGATCGGGGGGGAGAACCCCGCGTGGCCACCGCGTGGGGGGGGCGGCGCGGGCGGCGTCCCGGGGTTGCGGGCCCCGGCTGCCCGGGAGAGCATCGGGGCATGCCCGTTCCGCGTTCCCTCGCACGCCGGTTCGCGACGGCCTTCGTCGCGACGGCCGCCCTCGCGTCGGCCGGCTGCCGCGACGAGGGCCCGGCCGCGTCCACCGTCCGCACGGACGCCGTGACCGGGCCGGTGACGGCCACGGGGGTCGGGGCCCCCTCGGGCGGGCCGCCCGCGGCCCCCGCCATCCCCTCCGTGGCGGACGAGTGCGGCGGGCCGGCGCCGGCCGTCCGACGCGTGGTGCTGCGCACGCGGCCCGACGTCGTGCGCATCGCCGCCGCACAGGTGGGATCGGGTCCGACGGCGGTCGTTCTGGTGCATCAGACCGACACGACGTTGTGCGAGTGGTTGCCCTACGCCCGCCGCCTCGCCGCCGGGGGCCACCGTGCCATCGCCATCGACCTGCGCGCGCACGGGGTGTCCGACGCGGCCCCCGCGCGTGTGATGGGCCGGTTCGACCTGGACGTGGCTGCGGCCGTCAGGCACGCGCGCGGCCGGGGTGCGCGCCGCGTGGTGCTGGTGGGGGCGAGCCTCGGCGGCACCGTGGTGCTGACCGCCGCGGCGGGCGTGCGGCCGCCGGTCGACGCGGTCGTGTCGCTGTCGGGTCCGGCGCGGTGGCCCGACCTGGATGCCGTGAGGGCCGTGCGCGGCCTGCGGATGCCGGTGCTGCTCGTGGCGGGGGCCGACGACGTGCAGTTCGCCCGCGACGCCCGCGCGCTCGCGAAGGCCGACCCCCGGGCGGACCTGCTGATGCTGCCCACGTTCGAGCACGGCGTGCAGCTGATGGAGCCGGGGAGCCCCGCCGAGCGCCGGGTGAACGCGCTCATCGCGTCCGTCTCGGGTTGACGGTTCGCCGCGTCCCCGAGGCGCGTCAGGTGATGCGCGCGCTGACCGATCCGCACGCGACGAGCAGCCAGACCGCCATGAACGTGGCGGTCAGCGCGGGTGACGTGGCGACGCGCCAGAACGGCTCCCGGCGCCCCGCCAGGCGTCGCACCACGAACGCCGCGACGGCGGCCAGCAGCCACAGCCCCACCACCCCGACGACGGAGTCATCGAGGTCCATGCGGTTGGGGTCCGGCTCCCCCGGCCGCGTCGCCGGAATCCTCCACGCCGTGTAGACGCCCATCGCCAGCATGGCGACGAGCAGCCCGGCGCGGCCCGCCCGGGCCCAGGCGGGCCGCGGAGGTGGCGGAGGCGGGCCGGGTCTCGCCGGGCGTGGGGGAGGGGGAGGGGGCGGTGTGCCGGTCAGGGGCGGATCATCACCTTAATGGCGTCCCGGGCGTCCATGGCCCGGTAGCCGTCGGGCACGCCGGCGAGGTCGGTCTCGCGGTCGAACACCCGCCCGGGTTCGATGCGCCCCTCCAGGACGTCCGGCAGCAACTCCTCGATGTATGCGCGCACCGGGGCGGGGCCGCCGCCGACGGTGATGTTCTTGATGAACGCCGTGTGGGCGGCGGGCGTCGCGTCGAACTGGGGCATGCCCACGATGCCGACCGCTCCGCCGGGCCTGGCGATCTCGATGGCGGTCTCCATCGCCTGGGCGAGGCCCACGCACTCCAGCACCGCGTGCGCGCCGACCCCGCCGGTGAGCGCGCGGACGCCCTCGGTGGCCTCCTCGCCGCGGCCGGCCACCACGTCGGTGGCGCCGAACTCGCGCGCCAGGGCCGTGCGGTCGGTGTGGCGGCCCAGGATGATGATGCGTTCGGCCCCGAGGCGCTTCGCGGCGATGACGCCACACAGCCCCACGGCGCCGTCGCCGACCACCGCCACCGTCGACCCCGGACCGACGCGCGCGACCTTCGCGGCGTGGTGACCGGTGCCCATCACGTCGGCCAGCGTCAGCAGGGACGGCATCAGCGCGTCGTCCTCGCCCACCGGCAGGGGGTAGAGCGTGCCGTCGGCGTGGGGGATGCGGATGGCCTCCGCCTGGGCGCCGTCGCTGCCCGCGTAGCCGATGAAGCCGACGTGCTCGCACGCGGTGTGCAGGCCCTCGCGGCAGAACCGGCACGTGCCGTCCGACGACGCGAAGGGCATCACGACGACGTCGCCCTTGCGCAGCGTGCGGACGTCGCCGCCGACGTCCTCCACCACGCCGACGGCCTCGTGCCCCATCCGCCAGGGCGCGGCGCCCTCGGGCAGCGACTTGTACGGCCACAGGTCGCTGCCGCAGATGCAGGATCTCGTGATGCGGATGACCGCGTCCGTGGGCTCGACGATGGCGGCGTCGGGGACGTCCTCGATGCGGACGTCTCCTGCCCTGTGCATGACGGTGGCTTTCATGGGGGCATCAAACCACGGGCCCGGGGCGATGGGAGGGCCCGTGCACCGACCGCCGCGACCGGCTCCGCCCAGGCGACCAGCTCGCGCAGGTGCCGAGCGGTGGCGCGGCGAAACCGTCCGTGCCGGGGGAGCGTCCCCGCCCGGCCGCGCGCGGGGGCCTCGATGGGGCGCCGCCGGGCGTCGGGATCGACCGTCGGGCGTCCCGTCCGGACTCGGCCGGGACGTCTACCGGGAACGACCAAGGGCCCCCGTTTCCAGGGCCCTCGTGAGGGGTCGTTTCAAACTCGAATCCCTGATGTCTCCAGGCGATACTGAGACGTGCCGACGCCGTTAGCGCCGAGATTCGCCTGATTTGCCCGCGAGTGCGGCGCTTAGCGCCAGAGGATCACCGGTAGATGGCGACCGGCGTGACGAGGGCAGCGGGAGCAGACACAACCCCGTCAGGCATGTCCTTCTTCGTGTCCCGCACCCACTTCCGACGGTCGTCTCGTGACATCGCGTTGAAGCCGAACTCGTCCAGCACGCTGTACTTCTCGCTCGGCTTCAGGCGACGCAGAACCGTTGCGATCACGATGCAGTCTCCATCGATCGAACCGATGTCCTCGCGGAGGAACCCTCGCTTGAGCGGGCAGATGAACTTGAACCGCGGCGTTCCTGAAGCGTGTGCGACGACTGGGAGCCTTTGCATCATGCCCTGGAGATGTCCGAGGCCGCCGATCGCTGCCGCAGTCTCGGCGTCAACGCTCTCGCCGAGCGACTGCATCAAGTCCAGAAACGGCGCAGCGGACTCTGCCATGTCCATCAAACGGAACAGCGACGGGACCTTCAGATCACTTTCGATCGATAGCGCCTCTCCGCGGCGGAGTGATCCGAAGATGTCGTCATCGAGTACTTCGATCCACTGAAGCTCGTTGCGCTCGTCGAGCAGCTTTTCGAACCGGTCGTACTCACTCTCGGGCGTTTGCTTGATGCGACGACTGATCTCCTGCTCGGCGATGCTCTCGCGCGAGCCACGACCACTCAGGGGTCCCGCCTTCGCGCTGATCTCGCCGCCGCGCGTACCACCTGTCTTCTCGCTCAAGTCCTCCTCGTCGTACGTCCCGCCTTCGAGCTGAGCGAGGAACTGACGCACCAGAACGTCGTCGAGGTACTGGAAACTGCGAAGTGGCATTGCTCGATGGTACGGGCACCAGCGGACCACCCGAGATCTGACCCTCCGTGGCCTGCCCGCGTGTAACGCTACGCGGCTAGCAGGGGCATGGCGCTCACCATTCGGAAGCGCACGCGCCGGAGCGACGTTCTGCGCCGAGAACGCTGTCAGCCAAGCCGTCACCGCTCGCCTGCGTCGTCTACGGGCGGCAGCTCGACCGCGCCCGCTCAACGACGAAGGCCCGCCGATCGGCGGGCCTTCAGCAAATCGGGGTCCGCTTCCTGACGTTGATTCGAAACAACGTCTTGAAACGACCCCCTCGTGAGTAGCGGGGGCAGGATTCGAACCTGCGACCTTCGGGTTATGNNTTATGAGCCCGACGAGCTACCAGACTGCTCCACCCCGCGGCGGAAGATGCATTATGCCACCCACCGACCCCGGTTGCAACCGCCCCGGCCGCCGCCGGTCGCGCCTCAGCGCATCGCCAGGTAGATCACCAGCACGATCAGCAGCCCCAGCACGACGTACGCGTACCGCAGCGCTCGGCGGCGCAACTCGAACGTCGAGTTGTACGCCGCCTTGGCGCGGGCGATGTCGTCGGGATCCTTGAGGGGCGGCGGGAAGTCGTCGTCCTCGTCGGGGAAGCGGTTCTGGGCCATGCCGCGACGTTACCGCACCCGGGGCCGTCGGTTAACGACGGAGGGGCCCCGCGGGGCCCCTCCCGGATACCCATGCCGCGGTTCGGTTACGCGACGTCGCGCAGGCGCTGCGCCTCGGCCAGCGAGGCCAGCTTCTGCAGCGACTGGTTCTCGATCTGCCGGATGCGCTCGCGCGTGACGTTGAACGCGCGGCCCACCTCGTCGAGCGTGCGGGGGTGCTCGCCGCCCAGGCCGTAGCGCAGCTCCAGGACCCGCCGCTCGCGGTAGCTGAGCGTGGCCAGCACGTCGCGCAGGCCCTCCATCCGCAGCGACGCGGCGGCCGACGACTCCGGGTCGGCGGCGCGCTCGTCGGCGAGGAACTGCCCGAACTCCGACTCCTCGTCGTCGCCCACCGGCTTCTCGAGCGAGATCGGGGTCTGCGCGCTGCGCTTGATGGACTCGATCTCGGGCTCGGGGAGCTTGATGGCGTCGGCGATCTCGGCGATGCTCGGCTCGCGGCCGAGCTCGCTGATGAGCTTGCGCTCGGCGCGGTTGATCTTGTTGAGCTTCTCCACCACGTGCACGGGCATGCGGATGGTGCGGCCCTTGTCGGCGATGGCGCGGGCCACGGCCTGGCGGATCCACCACGTCGCATACGTCGAGAACTTGAAGCCCTTGCGGTAATCGAACTTCTCGGCCGCGCGGACGAGGCCCAGCGTGCCCTCCTGGATCAGGTCCAGGAACGCGAGGCCCTGGTTGCGGTAGTTCTTGGCGATCGACACGACGAGGCGCAGGTTTGCCTCCACCATCTGGCGCTTGGCCTCCTGATCGCCGAGCTCGATGCGCTTCGCGAGCTCGACCTCCTGGCGGGCCGTGAGCAGCGGCACGCGGCCCACGTCCTTGAGGAACAGCTGCAGAGCGTCGGTGGTCGCCTCTGCGCGCAGGTTCACGCGGCGCGGTCGCTCGGCGTCGTCGGCCAGCTTGGCCATGCGCTCGCGCGCCTCGCCGTCCTCGAGCAACTCGATGCCCTGCTCGTCCAGGTGCCCGTAGAACTCCTCGACGGACCCCGGCTCGAGGTCGGCGCTCTCCACGGCTTGGGCGACCTCCTCGAGCGACAGGAAACCCTGCTCCCATCCGCGGGTCACCAGCGCCCGCATCTCCTCGTTCGCCACCACGTCCTTCAGCGTCACGTACTCACCTCCGGGTCCTTCGGATTGACCGAGGACCGCCTCGTTTGCGACGGTCCCTCACCGGCCGCCGCACCTGCATGACCGGCGTGCGAGCCGCTTCGGTTCGCATGCCGTCGATCTCTCGCGGGCCCCCTCTATCGGCAGGCGACGGAGAACCTTTAGCCCTTCCGCCGAAGTTTTTTCGCCGGCGGGCCGAAACGGCCTGCGGGCGAACGCCCACCACCTAGATCGGATGGTCTCGAACCCGGCTTAACAGGGGGTGAACGGCGCGTTGCGGTTCGCGCCAGCCGCCGCGCCCCCGCCTAACCGCCGGAACCGGCCAGGCGCGTGAGCAGGTCGGCCGCCACCCGGCCAAGGGGCGAGCGCGGGTTCAGGCGCACCGTCCGTCGCCACGCCCGCGTGACCGTCGCCGGGTCGCCCGCGTACGCGGCCAACAGGCCCTGGTTGAACGCCACGAGCTGACTCGTGGGGTGGCGCGCCGCCAACCTCGCCATGGTGCGCGGCGCCCGTTCGCGGCCGGGGCCGCCGCGCAGGTAGTCGGCGAATGCCAGGCCGGTCGCGGCGGCCGGATCGCCGGGCGCCCGCCGGAGCGCCGCCCGGAACGACGTCTCCGCCGAAGCGAGGTCGGCCATGGCCAGCTGCGCCCGCCCCAGCTCGACGTGCCGGCGTGCCGAGTCGTCCGACTCGATGAGGTCGCGCAGGCGGACGATCTGCTGGGCGGGCTCCAGATCGCCGATGCCGTCGGGCGCGGGACGGTCGAGGATGATGGTGAGCGGCGGAAGCGACTGCTCCGGGGACGCGGTCTGCGTCATCCCCTGCGTCAGCACGGGGTCGGGCACGCTGGACGCGCCGACTCCGACGGGCAGGGGATCCTGGCGGCGCGCCTCCTGGGTGGGCTCGGTGTCGAGGGCCGCCGCCGCGCTCCACACCCCCGCCCCCAGCAACGCGGCCACCGCGGCCGCCGCGGCGACCCGCCGGGGGGACGTGCGGCGGGTCGCGGGCGCGTCGGGTGGCGTGGGGGGCGAACTCACCCCCACATCGTGCCGATCGGACGCCCGCGTCCACAAGCGGACGGGTCCGGTCCGGGACGAGGGTCCCGGCGCTCATGCCCTTCGGCCGGCGTGCCGACAACGACAACGTGGCCGATGCCCCCGCCCCGAACAAGAGCCGCCTGGACTCCCTGCTGGCGTACGCCGTGCACCGCGGTGCCAGCGACATCCACCTGAAGGTGCCGTCGCGCCCGGCGCTGCGCATCGACGGCGTCCTGGAGCCCGTCGCCGACCATCCCCCCCTGCGTCCCCCCGACATGGAGGGCTTCGCGGACGACCTGTTCGAGCGGGTACCCGACAAACGCCACGAGTACAACGAGGTGGGTGAGGCCGACCTGTCGTACGCGTGCCGGGGCGTCGGGCGCTTCCGCGTGAACGTCTTCCGCCAGCGCGGCTCCACCAGCATCGTCGCCCGCATCGTTCCGTTCGAGGTGCCGTCCCTGGACGACCTCGGCCTTCCCCCCGTGGTGGCGAAGCTGGCCGGGGAGGAGCGGGGCATCATCCTCGTGACGGGCACGACGGGCTCGGGCAAGAGCACGACGCTGGCGGCCATGATCGACCAGGTCAACCGCACCCAGCACAAGCATGTGGTGACCATCGAGGACCCCATCGAGATCCTCCACACCGACCGCCTCTCGCTGATCAATCAGCGCGAGGTCGGGCTCGACACCGACTCGTTCCACTCGGCGCTGCGCCGCGTGCTGCGGCAGGACCCCGACGTGATCATGATCGGCGAGATCCGCGACGAGATCACCATGGAGACGGCGCTCAACGCCGCCGAGACCGGCCATCTCGTCCTGTCGACGATGCACACGCTCGACGCCACCGAGACCGTCAACCGCGCCATCGGGTTCTTTCCCCTGCATCAACAGGCGCAGGTGCGCACCATGCTGGCCTCGACCCTGCGCGGGGTCATCTCGCAGCGGCTCGTGCGCCGCGCGGACGGCGCGGGTCGCGTGGCCGCCGTCGAGGCCTTGGTGATGACCGGCCGCGCCCGCGACTTCATCACGAACCCGGAGGAGACGGGCCGTCTGCAGGAGGTCCTGCGCGAGGGCGACTTCTACGGGATGCAGACGTTCGACCAGTCCCTGTTCGGCCACGTCACGTCCGGCCGGGTCACCCTGGACGACGCCCTTGCCGCCGCCGCCAGCCCGCACGACTTTCGCCTGATGCTGGAGAGCGGCGCGGCCCGCCGCGAGGTGGCCAACCACAGCGCCTGACGCCTCCGCGCCGGCCGCGTGCGACAGTACGCACGCGATGACGGGGGATCTTCAGAGCCATACGCAGCCCGGCGGCGCCCCCGACGGGTACCCCCGCGTGGTCGTGGCGTGCGGGTGGCCTCGCCCGGTGGGAGCGGTGGTGCACGCGGGCCGCCTGGCGCGGGCCCTGCGTGCGCACGGACTGGACGTCGGTGCGGCGGCCGCCCAGCCCGCCCGTGACGCGCCGGTGGAGGGCGGGGTGATGGTGGTCCCGCTGGCACCCCGGGACGACGCCGACCCCTGGGACACGGCGCAGGCCGCCCGGGCTGCCCTGCGGGCCGCGGCGCCGCTGTTCGGGGAGCGCGACGTCGGGCACGCCGAGGACCCCGTCGCGGCAGCGGCGCTGCTGGACCTACGCGACGCGGGCGCCCTGCGGGCCGTCGTGACCACCGTCCACCACGTGTCGACGAACGACCGTGGAGAGCTGGAGGACCTGCAGCGCCACGCCGTGCAGGGGTCGGACCTGGTGGTATGCGCGTCGCGGCACTGGGCGGGGATCGTCGCGCGCGAGTACGGCGTCGCGCCGCGCATCGTCCCTCACGGTGTCGAGCTGGCCCGCTTCGCCCGGCAGCTCGACGATCGCCGCAGCGCGGGCGCCGCGTTCGGGTGGGGTGCCCGCCCGACGGTGCTCACGCTGGGCGGCATCCAGCCCCGCAAGGGCTCGCGCGTGATGCTGGAGGCGTTCGCCCGTGCGCGTGCCCGCGTGGGCGAGGCGGCGCTGCTGGTGGTCGCCGGGCCCGCGAAGGTCCCGGAGTTCCGCGCACGATGGGTGGAGGACGCCGACCGGCTGGGCCTGCGGGTGCAGCGGGGCGGCGCACCCGCCCCCGACGTGGACGTGCTGGAGCTGGGCGGCGTGCCGGCCGCCGCGATGCCGCGCCTGATGCGCGCATGCGATGTGCTGGCGTCCCCGTCGACCAGAGAGGGGTTCGGCCTGGCGGCGATCGAGGCCGCCGCCACCGGGATCCCCACCGTGCTGTCCGACATCCCCGTGTTCCTGGAGCACTTCGCCCACGGCGAGTCGTGTCTGACGGTGGGCGTGGGGGACACGCGCTCTCTGAGCTCGGCGCTGGTACGCGTGTTCAACGACGAGGACCTGCGCGGGACCCTGGTGGAGGGGGGCCGGCGGCTGGCCGCGCGCTTCGACTGGGCGCGCTGCGCAGACGCGCACCTGCTGCTTTACCGCGAGGCGATGGGGTAGACTGCCGCAATGGAGTGGCTGGCCGACAACGCCGTGCTCGTCGCGTTTCTCTTCGCCGCGGTCGTCGTGCTGGCCGCGATGGCGCTCGCCGGGTGGCGGGGGTGGCGCCTGTACCGGGCCGCCCGCGCCGAGGGCGTGCGCGTGACCGCGCTCACCGACTCCCTCAGCGCCGAGGCCGCCCGCCTGCAGGCGCGGGCCGACGCGATCCCCCGTCGTCAGGCCGAGATCCAGGGCACCGTGGGGCGGATCCAGCGGGAGGCCGCCGTGCTGGGCGTGATGGCGTCACACGCCACCGCCGCCCGTCGCACCCTCATGGCGCCCCTTCGCTACATCGGGCGCTAGGTCGTGGCTGGGTCGTCCCCACGCCCGCCGGCGGCGGGCATCGCCGGCGGCACGGACGTGACGACGATGGACAACGGCCGCGACCCGCAGCGCCCCATGTCGGCCCGGGGAGAGAACCTGCGCTTCTCACGCCACCAGCAGCTGCTGGCCCGCTGGCCGGTGCTGTCCGAGTCCTGGGCGATGAGCATCGAGCGGGCCCGCGTCGCCGCGGTCGACCGCACCCCCGGCAACGCCACGTTCGGGCGCTGACGGCCGTGTCGTCCTCCGCTCCGGACCCGGACGTCGCGTCCCTGAGCGTCACCGGCCTGGCCGAGGCCATGAAGGGCATCAGCGACCCGCGCGATCAGCGGCGCCTGATCTTCGCCAAGGGCGAGAACACCAGGCACGTGCGCCACGAGCAGGTGCTCGCGCGCTGGCCGGTGCTGGGCGAGGAATGGGCCGCTCGCGTCGAGCACGCGCGGATCGCCGCGGTCGACCGCACGCCGGGCAACGCCACGTTCGGCCGCTGAGCCCGGCCCGCCGCGCTAGCCTGCGGCCGGCCGGAGTGGCGGAACGGTAGACGCGGGGGACTTAAACTCCCCTGTCCGAGAGGGCGTGTGGGTTCGAGCCCCACCTCCGGCATCCCGCCCGCTCACAGCCCCCCGGCGCGGCTGCGCTCGCGGTCGATGAGGTAGCCCTGCAGGCGCGACACGACCTGCGCGGGGTGGGCGATGCCGTCGAACTGGAACGCCGCGTCGGCCGCGTTCGTCCCGGCCGTGTCGAAGTCGACGCTGCCCACCCCGAGGGCGCGGTCCAGGAACGTCTGGCGCGTGTTCACGTTCTGCACCCGGTCGATGTCGGTGGACTGCTCGGCCCGCGACAGGATGCCGCGCCGGATGTGGATGCGCTCCGTGGTGACCTGGTACGAGACGGCGTAGCGGCGGATCAGGTCGCGGACGACGACGGCCAGCACCAGCACCAGCGTGATGAGCCACCACGTCCACACCGAGAGGCCCGTCGACACCCCGGACGCGTCCAGCACACTGGCGAGGACGCCGGGCAGCAGCGCGAGGACACCCCACGTGAGGTAGAAGCCGATGCTCGACCGGGGAGAGGGGCGGCCCGCGTACAGGACCTGTTCGTTGTGGTGCAGTTCCACGCGTGGGCTCCGTGTCGGCGCGGGTGGGGCCGCGCTCGTGGCGGCTCAACGATGTTAACCCGAACGGCGCTCCGCGCGGGAGGGCCGCGGAGAATGCCGCAATTTGCGGGTGCGGTGCGCCGGGAGGGGGGTAAAGGTTTCCGAGGTCGCGCCGACATGTGGGTGGCAGTCACCCCACCGAGGAGCCGGTCGATGTCCCTGCGTCGTGTCACCCCGTTCGAGAACTCCGCCGCCCCGGCGGCCCCGCCTCGCACGACGCGCCGTCGCAGCCGCGCCAAGCCGCGCCCCGCCCGCGCCCGCGCGGTGATCCTGGCCGAGCTGAAGGGCCTGGGCGGCCTGGTGCACGAGCAGGCGCTGCTCGACGCGTCGGCCCCGCCCCAGATGAGCCTCGTGGAGTGGTCCAACCGCCTCGCGGGCGAGCTGGCCGTCGAGGGCGTGGGAAGTCCGGCCACGTACCGAGACCTGCTGTGGGCAATCGTGCAGGTGAACCGCCGCGGCACCGAGAGCGACGCCCCCACGGTGCCGGTGGGTGCGCTTCAGGGCGCCGCCTGACCGACGCCCCGGGGCGGCCCGCCTAGTGGCGTCGGTCGAACACCATGTCGGTGAGGGCGAGCAGGTCGTCCGTTCGTCCCGGGATGCCCTCCAGCTCGAGCCGGGCCCGCGCGTGGGTCTCGGCGGCCAGCGCCCGGGCCTCGTCCAGGCCGTGCACGCTGACGTACGTCGCCTTGTCCAGGCGGGCGTCGCCGCCGACGGCCTTGCCCAGCGCGTCCTCGTCGCCGGCCACGTCGAGGATGTCGTCGACGATCTGGAACAGCAGCCCGAGGTCCTGCGCGTACAGCCGGTAGGCCTGGGCGACGTCCCCCGGGGGATCCCCGACGACCAGCGCGCAGTGCACGCAGGCCGCGATGAGGCGCCCCGTCTTGAGAGCGTGGACCCGGCGCAGGGCATCCGCCGACCCCCGTCCCGCGGCCCGCAGATCCAGGAACTGGCCGCCGACCATCCCCCCGACGCCGGTGGCCCGGCTGAGCTCCCCCAGGATGCCCACCCGCACCGCATCCCCGCCGGGCTGGCGCTCGCATACCAGGCGCATGGCCTCGGCGAACAGCGCATCGCCCGCCAGGATCGCCGTGTCCTCGCCGTACACGACATGGCACGTGGGCTGGCCGCGGCGCAGGTCGTCGTCGTCCATCGCGGGCAGGTCGTCGTGGATCAGCGAATACGTGTGGATGAGCTCGATCGCCGCGGCCGTCGGCAGCAGCCGGTCGTCGCAGCCCAGAGCCTCGCCGCACGCCAGCGTCAGCACCGGGCGAAAGCGCTTGCCGCCCGCCAGCAGCGAGTGCCGCATGGCGTCCACGAGGCCGTCGGTCCCCTCCGCGTCCGCCCGGCTCGCGTCGTCGGGCAGGAAGTCGAGATCCCGCAGGTACCGCTCGACGCGCTCTCGGAGGTGGTCGGGGTACGGCGTGGCGGGCTCCTCGGCGCGGTGTCGCGGCATGTTAGTCGGGCCGCGTAGGCACGGCCCGACCATCGCCGAGTCGGCTAGCCGTTGAGCATGCGGCGCAGCCGGTCGAGCTGCTCGCTCTGGCCCCGCAGGGCCTCCAGCTCGTCCTCCTGCGCGCGGGCCACCGTGGCCAGGGCCTCCACCGCGTCGAGGGCGCGCTGCAGCGCGGCGTCCACCGAGTCGCCGGTGCGCTTCGAGCCGCCGCGGCGCACGCGCGGCGCGAGCTCGGCGCCCCGCTGACGGGCCACGCGGTAGTAGTTGGCGGCCACGGTGCCCTCCCGCCGGCCCGTTTCGGAACTGATCTGCTTGAACGCGTCGGTGCGGCGCATGTTCTCGTTGTTCACGAGTTGCTCCACCCGCTCGAAGATCTCGTTACCGACGCTTCCGCGCCCGCCCTCTTCGGCCACGTGCACTCCCCTATATGAGTTGACGACGACGAAGATAACAGCGCGACGTCACCATGCGCCAGGGCGATTCACGTCACTTCGACGACGCCACGACGCTGGCTCGCCAGCGAAACTACGTGAATAGCGCCCCCTTCGCGTGGGCCGGGGGCGCGGGCGGGCGCCCCGCGAGGGCCGGCCGGATCAGCACCGCGCCCGCGACGAAGCCGACGACGTGGGCGGCGTAGGCGGTGCCCTGATCGCCTCCCGTCATCTGATCTCCCAGGTACGCGAACTGCATGGCGAAGTACAGCCCGATCCACGCCCAGGCCGGCACCTTCATCGGGAACACGACGATGAGGCTCCAGATACCCGCGCGGGGATACAGAACGATGTACGCACCCAGCATCGCGGACACGGCGCCGGACGCACCGATCATCGGTATGTCGGAGCGCGCGTCGGCGAACGCCTGGGCGAGCGCCGCGATGACCCCGCACGCGGCGTAGAAGGGCAGGAACCTGAGTCGCCCCAGGCGGTCCTCGACGTTGTTGCCGAACACCCACAGGAACAGCATGTTGCCGACGAGGTGAATCCACCCCGCGTGCAGGAACATGTGGGTGAGGAGGCCCGTGAAGCGGCCGTGGTCCCGGCTGACGTCGTAACAGGTCACGTCGCCTGGTTGTGCGGCGCCGCCGGCGGGGGTCTCCCCGAGCGTGTTGGCGGGCACCACGCCGTACGCGCACATGTACGCGGCCTGGCCGGTCAGCGACGCGTCGTCGGGGCGGCTGGACTGGTAGAGCAGGGACAGCACGCAGGCCACGATGAGCGCCACCGTGAGCACGGGGAACCGCAGTGTCGGGTTGTCGTCGTGAAGCGGGATCACGACGCGGAGGCGTCAGCCCGCCAGCACGTGCGCCAGCAGGGCCGCCTGTGCGTGGATGCGGTTCTCGGCCTGGTCCCACGCCGCCGACCGGGCGTCGTACAGAAGGCCATCCGCGATTTCTTCCCCGTGGTGGGCGGGCAGGCAGTGCATGAATACCACCTCCGGGCGGGCCACGGAGGCGAGGTCCTCGTTCAGCTGGTACGGGCCGAGATCGCGCAGGCGGCGGTCACGGTCGGCGTCGTCCCCCATCGACACCCACGTGTCCGTGTACAGCACGTGCGCCCCCACGGCGGCCTCGCGGGGGTCGTCCACCACGCGGGCCCCGCCGCCCCGGGGCGCCCCGAACGCGGCCGCCCACTCCACGACGGCGGGCGGGGGCCGGTACCCCTCAGGGCACGCGGCGACGACGTCCATGCCCATCGCGGCGCCCGCGATCATCAGGGACACGCACACGTTGTTGCCGTCGCCCAGGTAGGCCACGCGCACGCCCCGCGTGTCCGGGAACCGCTCGCTGATCGTGAGGACGTCCGCGAGCCCCTGGCACGGGTGGTGCTCATACGTCAGCCCGTTGATGACGGGGACGGTGGCGTGGCGGGCGAGTTCGTCGATCACGGCGTGCGGGCCGGTGCGCAGGACGACGGCCGACACCATGCGGCTCAGCACCAGCGCGGTATCGCGGATCGTCTCGCCCCGGCCCATCTGGAGGTCGGTGGAGTTGAGCGTCAGCGGGTGACCGCCCAGGTGGCGCACGCCCACGTCGAAGCTCACCCGCGTGCGGGTGGACGGGCGCTCGAAGATCAGCGCGACGGGCTTGCCGGCGAGCAGGGCGGGCCACGATGCCCGTGGCATCCCCTTGAGCCACCTGGCCGTCTCGATCACGGCGGGGACGGCGTCGGGCGTCTCGCGCAGGGTCAGGATGGAGGCGCCCGCCAGATCAGCGCGGGGCAAGAAGGCGGCGTCGCTCGTGCTCATCGGTTCCCGGTCGTCGTCGCGGTCGGACACCCGGCCTGGCCGGGAGACACCCCGTTCGCCGCGCCCGCGGGAAGTCCTCTCCGGCGGGAGTGCAGGAGACCCGCCCGCCGCGACGAACAGGCGAGCGGACGCACGCGCGGATTCCGTCCGTGTCGCCCCTTACATTCCCTGCTGGTCGAGAGCCGCCGTCGAACTGGAGTCGTCGCCCGAATGAGCCCGTCACCCACCGCTCGCGAGATGGAACTCGCCGCGCGCCGCAGACTCGTGCTGCTGGCGGCGGTGCTGGCGGCCACGCTCGTGCCGCTGGCGCTGGGCGCCTGGCACGCCTGGCCGCTGCTGGGCCTGCCGGTGGTGCTGTCGTTCGCGCTGTCGGGGCCGACGGGCCTCGGGCTGGTGGCATCGGTCGCCGCGCTGGCGATGGCGCTGGTGTCGGCCAACCCCGGCGCCGACGGCACGTCGCTGGCCACCGCGTTCGTCGCCTTCGTCGCGCTCGGCGTCGTGGTGGGCATGCGCCACTACAGCCTCGAACACGCGCTGGACCGCGAGTCCCAGCGCTCGCTCACCGACAAGCTCACGGGCCTCCCCAACTACGCGTACCTGTCCGAGACGCTGCCCCTCGAGCTGCGCCGGGCCGACCGCAACGGCGGCGACGTGTCGCTGGTGCTTCTGGACCTCGACCACTTCAAGGCGTTCAACGATCGCTTCGGGCACGAGGCGGGCAACCGCATGCTGGTGGCGGCCGCCGACGCGATGCGGGCCACGGCCCGCGGGTCGGATGTGGTGGGCCGTTTCGGCGGGGAGGAGTTCGCCGTGATCGTGGCCGGCGGCGCCGGCGAGGCGGCGGAGGCCGCCGAACGCGTCCGCGACGCCATCCAGGCGGTGCGCATCACCGTGGACCCCGGGGTGGAGGTGGGCGTCACCACGTCCGCGGGCGTCGCGCAGCGTCAGCGGGGCGAGGTGATGCAGCAGCTCATCAAGCGGGCGGACGGGGCGCTGTACGCGGCGAAGGCTGCGGGCCGCAACCGCGTGGTGACGGCACCCGCCGACGAGGTCAGCCGGAGGCGCCGGGCGGCGTAGCCGGTCCCGACCCGTTGACGCGATCGAACACGATCGCCTCCGGCGGCGCGGGCATCCCCAGCAGGTAGCCCTGCAGCGCGTCGCATTCGAGGGCCAGCAGTGCGGCCCGCTCGCGTTGGTTCTCGACGCCCTCGGCGACGACGGTCAGGCCCAGGTCGTGGCCGAAGTTCAACACGGCGCGCACCAGCCTGTCATCGTCGTTCGCCATCCCGGACACGAACGTCCGATCGATCTTGATCTCGTCCACGCTCAGGCTGCGCAGGGTGGACAGCGGCGCGAACCCGGTGCCGAAGTCGTCCAGCGACAGCCGCACGCCGACCTCGCGCAGCGTGGTGAGCTGTCCCGCCGCGTCGCGGGTGGTGACCAGGGCGTTCTCGGTCACCTCCAGCGTCAGCGCGTCCGGCGGCACCCCCGAGGCATCCAGGCGGTCCGACACGCGCCGCACCAGCCGAGGGTCGCGGAGGTCGCGCTCGGAGATGTTCACCGACAGCCTCGGCGCGAGACCCCGCCCGCGCCAGCGTGCCAGGTCCGCGAACGACCGCGCCAGGACCACGTCGGTGAGCTCCGTCACCAGCGCCGACTGCTCGGCCAGCGGGAGGAACTGCCCCGGAAGCAGCAGCCCGCGCTCGGGGTGGTGCCAGCGCACCAGGGCCTCGAGGCCCACGATGTCGCCCCGCGCGTCGCGCTGCGGCTGGTAGAAGACGTCGAGGCCGTCCTGCTCGATGGCGTCGCGCAGCTCGCCGCTCATCACCAGACGCCGCGGCTGCCGCTGCCCCTCCGTCGGCTCGTACACCGCCACCCCGGTGCGCTCGCGCTTGGCGTCGTACATCGCCACGTCGGCGGCGTACATGAGGGTGTCCGGCGACGTGCCGTGGTCCGGGGACAGCGCCACGCCGGCGCTGCCGCCCAGCCGCACGTCGGCGTGGCCGATGCGGAACGGAACGCGCACCGCGTCCACCAGCCGCTGGGCCAGCGCCTCCGCCCCGCCCCGGTCCCGCGACGGCGCGACGACGGCGAACTCGTCGCCTCCCAATCGGGTCACGAGCACGTCGCCCGGCGCGGAACCGGTCAGGCGGCCGCTGAGCTCGCGCAACACGTCGTCGCCCGCCACGTGGCCGAAGCTGTCGTTGAGCGCCTTGAAGCCGTCCAGGTCCAGCACGATCAGCGCGAGCGGGACGGGCGGCGCGGCCTGCAGGTGGCCGGTCAGCATGGCGAACGCCGCCGTTCGGTTGGGCAGGCCCGTCAGGTCGTCGTGCGAGGCGTTGTGCGCCGACACGTCCGCCCGCTCCCGCGAGGTGCGCTCGGAGCGCTCGCGGCGCGTGGCGTCCCGCAGCACGGCCACGCGCACGTCGTCGGCGGGATCCCCCGCCAGCCCGGTCAGCGCGACGTCGTACGTGCGGCCGTCGTGGACGAAGGACGGGTCGCCGCTGTCGCGCGGCGACGACGCACCGGGCCACCCCGGCAGCAGGTCCGTCACCGGCGTCCCCAGCGCCGACAGGTCCGACCCCGTCAGCGCCCGCGCCGCGGGGTTGAGGTCCAGCACCCGGCCCTCCCGGTCGAGCGTCAGGACCGGGTCGCTCATCGCCTCCACCACGCGGTCGCGGGCGACGCCCACCATGCCGATCTACCCGTCGATCAACCGCGCGCGGCGCAGGCCCCAGCCCAGCCCCGCCAAGCTCAGCACGACGGTGTACGGCGTGGGGTCGTAGTCGCCCATGGTCGCCAGGCCGCTGACGAACACCAGGTTGGCGAGCAGAGGGGCCGCCACGACGAACGCCAGGAGGTGTGCCTGCCGGCGGAGCCCCCCGGGCGCACGCTGCGCGACCACCACGAAGATCAGCAGCGACCCGGCCAGAAGGCCGTACGCCCACACGGTGTGGAGAAAGAACCAGGGCCCCGACTCGCTGTGCGGCGGGCCCTGCGCGGCCGGCGCCGTGAATCCGCGCAGCACCAGCCCGCGCCAGCCGGTGGCCACCAGCACGGGCGTCACCACGCCGGGGAGCGCGAGCGCGATCCAGGCCGCGCGGGCTACGCGAGGCCGGCCCGCGAGCTGGATGAGGCACCGCGACAGCGAGTAGACGGCGACGCAGATGCCCAGGTAGATGCCGCCGCCCAGCCGCTGCTTGACCTCCGGGTCGGTACTCAGCAGTTGCGCCCCCAGCGACACGCACCACACCGCCAGGCCCGCGCAGCCCGCGATGAACGCGTTCCGTCCGGGCAAGGGCCGGCCCGTTCCCGCCATCACCGCGAGGGCGGCGGAGCTGGCGGTGACGACGGCGAGGCCGGTGACGGCTGCGGCGACGTGTGTCATGGGTGTCGGCCGGCGGGGACGGTTCGGGCCGCCGTCGTTTCCACCGCCTCGGCGGGCGCGCGCCCGGGCTCCACGGCCCCCCTGCGGCTCCCCGCCCGCGACGGGCCCGGCATCGCTAGGCCCCCGCGGCCGCCACCGTCCGGTGTGCGCGGTGACGGCGGGCGATCAGCGCGGCTCCCGCGGTGAGCGCCAGCAGCACGTGCGCGACCACCAGCACCGGCGCGCGGGCAAACGCGTCGTTGGGGTTGCCGTCGAGCACCACGGCCGCCGCCCCCCACGCGAGAAGCAGCGCGCACAGGCCGGTGAGGCACGGGCCCACCAGGCGCGGTCGCGAGGCGCACCACAGCGCCACGAGCCCGGCGGCGAGGTGCAGCACGCCGCCCAGGAAGTGGGCGGGGTACCCGAACAACGACGTGCCGATGGGGTCGCGGACGCTCGCCACACCGGTGCGCAGAAGCTCCAGGACGCCCACGAAGCACAGCAGGGCGGCGACGGCCTGGGCCACCCAGGTGGGAAGCGCGCGCGACGACGTGGGGTCGGACGGGTCCACTCCGGCGACGCTAGCGCGTCGCGCGGCGATCCGGAAGCGCGATCCGAGCGATCGCGCCGACGGCCCGCGCGACCGCCCAGCCGGTCGCGGCTCCGGCCACGAGATCGGCGGGGTCGTGGTCGCGGGTCAGTACGCGTCCGGCGAGGCCGACGACCACGACCGGCCACAGCACGACGCCCGCCCCGGGACGGACGGTCGTGACGCTTCGCGCGATGGCCACTGAGGCGGCGGCGTGCTTGCTGGGCAGCCCGCCCTCCCTCCGCGGCCCCGGCCGCCGCCGGCCGATGCGCCGACGCAGGGCGCCCGCCACGTGGGCCGCCGCGACCGACGATGCGAGCGCGCGCAGGCCCACCCACCGGGTCGGCGGTGCCACGACGAGCGCCGCGACGAGCGCCCGGAACGCCGGGGACATCGCCCGTGCCGCCACCCTCGCCGCCCCCGCCGCGTCCGGGTGGGCCTCCATCCGGCGTCGCAGCGCGTCTCCCGCAGAGCGATCGGCCTGCGACGCGCGTCGCAGCACCGCGCGCCCCGGCCGGCCCGTTCCCCCGTTGGTAGCGTGTCCCCGCAATGCCCCGCCTCGTCCGCCTCGCCGCCGCCGTGCTCTGCGCGGCCGCCCTCGCCGGATGCTCCGGGGCAACGACGGGCGTCAGCGCCATCCCACCCGACGAGCGCGCCGCCGCCCCCCGGTTCGAGCTGAAGGGGCTCGACGGCGGCACCGTCGCGCTGGCCAAGTATCGCGGCCGCCGCGTGCTGATCAACTTCTGGGCGTCGTGGTGCGGACCGTGCCGCCAGGAGATGCCTGCGCTCGTGGCGTTCGCCCGCAGCCACCCCGACCTCTCCGTGCTGGGCGTGGCCGTGAACGACGATCCCCGCGACAGCCGGGACTTCGTCCGCGAGTACGGGGCGACGTACCCGGCCGCGATCGACCGCGACTCGTCCGTGCTGGGCGACTTCGGCGGCGCGTCCCTTCCCATGACCGTGCTCGTCGGGGCCGACGGGCGCGTCGTCGCCACCATCCCGGGCCCCGTCGACGAGTCCTCGCTGGGCGACCTCGCGGGGCTGGAGTGACCCCCGGGCCGGGCGGGGACCTGCGGGAGCGGGTCAGGGCGTGCGTCGCTCGCACCGGCTGCATCACCCCGGGCGAGCCCGTCGTCGCGATGGTGTCCGGGGGCGCGGACAGCACGTTCCTGATGCACGCGCTGGCCGCCGTCCACGACGGTGCCGTCAGCGTGCTGACGTGCGACCACGGGCTGCGGCCGGAGGCGGCCGGCGAGTGCGCCCGGGTCGAGGCCGCGGCGGACGCGCTGGGTCTCGCCTGCACCACCGTGCGGCTGGGGCTCGCGCCGGGACCCGGCGTGCAGGAACGGGCCCGCGAGGCCCGCGGCGCGGCGGCGCGGGCGCACGCGGAGGCGATGGGTGCGACGGCCGTCGCGACCGGGCACACCGCCGACGACCAGGCCGAGACCGTGCTGATGCGCCTGGCGCGGGGAGCCGGGTCCGGCGGCGCGTCCGGCATGGCGCCCCGGCGGGGGGAGATGGCGCGCCCCCTGCTGGACCTGCGGCGGGCCGAGACCGTCGCCCTGTGCGCGGCGTTGGGTCTGGAGGCGGTGGACGACCCCACCAACCGCGATGGTCGGTTCCGGCGGGCGCGGGTGCGCCACGAGCTGCTCCCCCTGCTCGACGACATCGCGCAGCGCGACGTGGTCGAGGTCCTGGTGCGCCAAGCCGACCTGTTCGCCTCGGTCGACGGGGTGCTGCGCGCCCTGGCCGCCGAGGTCG
>JAGQUM010000013.1 GCA_020438485.1 Thermoleophilia bacterium
CGCGCGCCGCGAAGCAACCCGCGAAGCCCGCGCCGGCGGCCGCGCCCAAGCGCGACGCGTCGCGTCCCGCGCCGCGGGGGACGGGCCAGAAGTCCGGTGACGGCGCCGGTGTGGTCGGGGGTGCCGCGGGCGGCGGCGCCCGGCGGCGCACCCGCCCGCCCGGCGCGTAGCCGACGCTGCTTAGCGGGCGACCTCGCCCATCACCTGGGTGGTCGCCGGCCCCATGCCGAGTGCCGTCGCCGCGGCGGGGGAGAGCTCCACGTCGCGATCCGTGCGGAACGGCCCACGGTCCACGATGCGGACCACGACAGTGCGGTCGCCGTACCGCACCGCGAGCGCCGCACCCAGCGGCAGGCTGCGGTGCACGGCCACGAGCGACGCCGGGTCGTACGCGACGCCCACGGCGGTCCGGTAGCCCCGGGACGAGGCCAGCACGCCGGCCCGCAGGGCGATGCGACGGGGCCCCGCGTAGCGCTCGGACGGGCCGGGGATGACGGGTGCGCCCGACGCGTCCACTGCGCCGGTGTCCGCGGGCGGTGCCGTGACGATGGGGCGGCCGGTCGTGGCGTCCACGGGGGCCGCGCCGGGCAGCCCGCGCTTCGCGACGATCGCGGCGGGCAGGCCCTGGCCGGGCACGGGCGACACGGACGGCCCGCCCGCGGGGGCGACGGCCCGCGGGGCGGTGTCGTCGGAGGCGCGGGCGGCCAGCTCGGCCCGTAGCCGGGCGCGCCGGGCCTCCACCAGGCGCAGCCGTCCGGCGAGCGCCTGCTTGCGGCGCACCACGTCGGCCTCGGTGGCGTGGAGGTCGTCCAGCGTGGCCCGGAACGTCACCAGCAGGGCCGCGTCCGAGCGGGCCGCGGCCTCCCGGATCTCCGCCTCCGCCTCGGCCATCGAGAACTGGCCGGTGATGAAGGCCAGCATCGGGCTGGGCGTGGGGTCGGCGTACTCGTCGCGCAGCCGGCGGGCAACGATGGCCACCTGGGCCTCGTAGCGGGCCCGGACCGCCTCCTGGCGGGCGCGCGTGGCCGCCAGGGCCGCGCGCGCGGCGTCCAGGCGGACGTTCAGCGAACGATCCGCCGCGTCCAGCCGGCCCACGCGGCTCTCGAGAGGCGGGGCCGCGTGGGCCGGCCCGGTCGCGGCCAGGAGGGCGCAAGCGGCGGTGCTCACCAGGCGGCGGGGGGATGGGGTCACCCCGTGTTTATCGGCGCGTTGCGCCCCGGCCTAAGGGGGACGCCACGCCGCGTCAGGCCAGAGAGGCGCCCGCGTGAAGGTGGCGGACGAGGGCGTCGGCCGAGAGCGGCACACCCGTGGCTCGCTCCATGAGCTGCGCCGTCGGCAGCAGGCTGCCGTGGCGGTGCACCCGGTCGCGCATGAACTCCAGCACGGCGGGGAAGTCGCCCCGGGCGATCCGCTCGCGCAGGCCCCCCAGCGTCGCGTCGGCCGCCTCGGCGAGCTGCGCCGCGTACACGCTGCCCAGCGTGTACGTCGGGAAGTAGCCGAAGAGCCCCTCGGGCCAGTGGACGTCCTGCATCACGCCGTCGGCGTCCGTCCCGGGCCGCACCCCGATGAGCTCCGCCATCTGCTCGTTCCAGGCCTCCGGCAGGTCGTCCACGTCGACCAGGCCGCGGAAGAGGCGCAGTTCCAGGTCGAAGCGCAGCGCGATGTGCAGGTTGTACGTGGCCTCGTCGGCGTCCACGCGGATGAGTGACGGCGCCACGGCGTTGGCGGCCCGGACGGCGTCGTCGGGCGTCAGGCCGTCCGCGGCGGGTCCGACGGCGTCGCGCAGGGCCGGCATGATGCCCCGCCAGAACTCCGGGGTGCGGCCCACGTGGTTCTCCCAGAAGCGCGACTGCGACTCGTGGGCGCCCAGCGACGGGGCGTCGTGGACGGGGGTGCCGGTGTGCTCGCGCGGCAGGCCCTGCTCGTACAGGGCGTGCCCCGCCTCGTGCATGGCGATGAGGACGGCCTCGAGGGGGTCCCGCGCCGACGGGCGGGTGCTGAAACGGACGTCGTCGATGCCGAGCGTGGACGTGAACGGGTGGGACGTGAACGCCAGCGATCCGCGGTCGGTGTCGTAGCCGATGCGCCGCGCCACAACGCGCGTGAGCTCGAGGAGCGGCGCGCCCTCCAGGCGCGGCCCCGGGAGGCGATGCGCGGGGCGCCCGGCGCGCTCGGCCACGATCGGTGCCAGGCGCGCGCGCAGATCGGTGAACAGGGGCTCGAGCGCCGCCGCCGTCGCTCCCGGCTCGTAGTCGTGCAGCAACGCGTCGTACGGCTCGCCCCCGTCCGACAGCAGGCCCGCCACCTCGCGGCTGCGCGCCACGACCTCGCGGAACGGCTCACGGAACGCCGCGTAGTCGTTCGCGGGGCGCGCGGCCAGCCACGCCGACACGGACCGCGAGCGCGCCTCGGTGAGGCCCCGCACGACGTCCTCGGGCAGGCGCAGGGCGCGGTCGCGGTCGCGGACGGCCAGCTCGACGGCCCGGGCCCGGGGCGGCGGGAGATCGGCGCCGCGCAGGCGCTCCAGGCACTCGCCGGCGCCCGGGCGCGTCAGCTCGCGGTGGATGAGGGCCGACACGAGGCCCGCCTGGCGCGCCCGCTCGTCGGCCCCGGCCGGCCGGAGGGCCGTCTCGCGGTCCCACCCCAGCAGGTTCGCGACCGATGTGAGGTCGCGTATGGTTGCGCACCAATCGGCGAACGCTTGCCAAGAACCGTTAACGGCCGACTCCACCCGCCCATGTTACGGGGTCCGTCGCACCGGGACGTCCCGCTGCCGCCGCGGGTTATGCTCGCCCGGTGCCGCGCGACACGCCGTCATCCCCGCCCCGGTTGCTCGCGTGGTGGGAGGGGCTGTCGCTGGGCATCCAGGCGGCCGTCGTCGCGCCCCTGTGCGTGGTGCTGCTGTCGTGGTTGCACGTCGCCGCCCTGGGGCAGCCGATGGGGCGGGGCATCGGGTACGGCATCTTCTGGGGGGCCATCGCCGCGTTCGCGATCATCGCGTCCACGCGCATCGAGCGGCAGAAGCGCGAGGCCCGACGAACCCATGACCACCCCGACGGGGACCCGCGCCGGCGGCGGTTGTAACGCGCGGGGGAGACGGGCCGGGACCCGTCCCCCCGGTTTGGCGCGTGGCGTCAGCCGACGGCGGCGCTCGACAGGCGGCTGAGGGCCTGCGTGAACTGCGACCCGACCTCCGACAGCTTGGCCGTGTCGCCCGACTGCGCCGCGTCAAGCAGCTCGTTGCCGAGACGGGTCACGTCGGGGGCGGCGGCCACGATCTTCGCGCGCCGGGACTCCAGCTCGGGGCTGTCGACCGTGTAGCCCTTCATGCGCTCGGTGATCCGGTCGATGTCGTCGAGGTCCGCGCGCAGCTCCGAGGCCTTCGCGGCCACCGCGGACGTACCGCCCGGCGCGGCCTCCTGCAGGATGCGACCGAAGTCCTGCAGCTTCTGCCCGAACTCAAGCGTGTCCTTCGAGAACACGCTGGCGTCGACGGTGCCGGTGGGGGAGGCCGTCGTGTCGGTGTCGATCGGCGTCGTGGACGTCGTGTCGGTGGTGTACGGCGACGTGGACGTGTCGGTCGGCGGGTACGGCGTGGTGGACGTCGTGTCGAACGTGGTGTCGGTTGTCGGCGTCGTGGACGTCGTCGACGTCGAGTCCGACTTGTCGGTGGCGCACTCGGTCAGCCCGATGGCCTGCTGCTTGGCCTTGGCCTCGTCGTTCAGGGTGTTGATCTCGGGCGAGACCTCCTGGATGACGGTCATGGGGTCCTCGCCGCCCTTCACGCGGTCCCGTGCCTTGCCGATGAGGTCGAGCGACTTGCTCTGTGCGGTGATGGACGCGTCGAAGTCGGGCTTGAGCTCGACCGGCGGGGTGAGGGCCTTGAGCTTGGTCAGCTCCTCCTGCGCCATCGGGAGCATCTTGTCGAGGTACGCGGCGATCTCGGTGGGGCCCGTGGGCTCCGCCGTGGTCCTGTTCTGGTCGTTGAACGTCTTGCAGATCGCGTTGGCCTGGGAGCGGAAGTCGTCGGCGCTGAGCGCGCCGGATGTCGAGCTGCCGGACTTGCTGTCACCGCCGCAGGCGGCGGCGCCGAACACGACGGCCGCGCCGGCGGCGGCGGCGATCGTGGCGCGAAGGCGTGGGCTGAGCACGGATGGAACTCCTCGGGTGGCACGGGTCCCGCGGGGACCCGGGTGGACGAAATCGGGAAGACGTGCGGGATGGGCGATGGCCCCTACCCCTGGGCGGCGTCGCGCAGTCGCTCGATCGCCTTGATGAACCGCTGCGCGACGGACTGGATACGCGCGGCGTCGTTGGCCTCGGCGGCGTCCAGCAGCTCGCGCCCGAGGCGCGAGACATCCGGGGACGCGGCCACGATCGCCGCGCGGCGCGCGTCGAGCGACGGCATGTCGACCCGGTACGACCCCATCTTGGCGGTGATCTGGTCGAACCGGTCGAGCTGGGACCGCATCGTCGCGCTGCGGGCGCGCAACGCGGCGGGGCCCTCGGCCGCGGCCTGCAACGTCAGGCCGAACTGCGTGAGCGTCTGGGCGAAGTCCTGCAGGTCCGACACGAACGTCGCGACGTCCACGGTCCCGCCGGGCTGGACGGTGCCGGTGTCCGTCGTGGTGACGTCCGTCTGCGTGGTGCCGAACGTCGGCGTCGTGCCGGTGTCGGTGGTCGGCGTGGTGCCGAACGTCGGCGTCGTGCCGGTGTCGGTGTCGGTGGTCGGCGTGGTGCCGAACGTCGCTGTGGTGGGCGTCGTGGAGACGGTCGGGACGGTGGACGACGTCGTCGTCCCCTGAGCCGTCGTCTTGGCCTCGGTCGCCCCGCACCCCGCAGCAATGGCGGCGCCGGACACGGCGATCGCCAATGCCGTCGCGCGCCGTCGGTTGATGTGGCTCGCAGGAATCTCGGATACCCCCCAGGGTTCAGCGTCGTTCGACGGTGAGTCTAGCCGGGCACAGGCGCCCGGCCACCTGCCCTTGTGGGGAGTTACCCGCGCGCGGGCGCCGGCGTTACCGGGCCGACCGGGTGGGGATCCTCACGACGACCGCCGTGCCCGATGCGGCACCGTCGTCCAGGGAGATCGAGCCGCCGTGGGCCTCGGCGATGTCGCGGCAGACCGCCAGTCCCAGGCCCGTGCCGCGGGTGCCCCGCGCCGTCGCCCCCCGGGCGAACGCGTCGAACACGCGCTCGCGCTCGCGCGCGGGGATGCCGGGCCCGTCGTCCGCGACGCGCACCTCGGCCCAGCCGCCGCCGGACCGCGCCGACACGGACACGGTGCTTCCCGCCGGGCAGTAGGCCAGAGCGTTGCCGACGAGGTTGTCGATGACCTGACCCATGCGCTCCGGGTCGAACGTGGCGGGAACGCCGTCGCCGTCCGGGCCGCGCAGCGTCACGCCGCGGGCCAGCGCCGCCGGCGTCGCGCTCACGACGGCCTCGCGTGCGGCGCGTGCCAGGTCCCCGTCGGAGGGCAGCACCGCCATCCCGCCGGCCCGGGCGTGGGCCAGCGCCAGCAGGTCCCCCACGATCCTCCGCAGGCGCTCGGCGTTGCGCAGCGCGACGCCCACCATGGTGCGCTGGTCGTCGTGCAGGGGCCCGGCATCGCCCTCGGCCAGCGCGTCAAGGTAGCCCACCACGGACGTCAACGGCGTCCTCAGCTCGTGCGAGACCATGGCGAGGAACTCGTCGCGGGCCCGGGCCGCCTCGCGCTCGGCCGTGACGTCGCGATGCACCACGACGCGCCCGAGGCGCTCTCCGTCGGCCGTCACGACCGGTGCGGTGGTGCGGACCCACGACCGCCCGGCGTGTTCGACGGGCACGCCCAGGGCGGCGGTCCCCTCGTCCGGCGCGGGAAGCCCGGCGGGGGACGCCTCGGCGGCGCGGTGACGGGCGTTCGTCACGAGGCGCGCGCCGTCGTCGGTCACGAGCGCGATGGCGTCCGGTGCGGCGTCGATGACGGCCTGCGCGATGGCCGCCTGGCGGCGGGCCGCCGCGAGAGCCGCGATGCGGGCGACCGCCCCGGCCGCGAGCCCCGCCAGCACCAGGAGGTCGTCGTCGGCGGGGGCGCGCCGGGGGCCCGGAGTGCCCCGCATCCACAGGTGGCCCTCAAGGACGCCGGCCGCCACGAGGGGCGTCACGATGACGTCGTCGCCCGCCTGCTGCCACCCGTCCACGCGCGTTCCCGGTGACGCCGTTCGTCCCGCCCCCGGCCCGTCGCCGCGGACGGACGCCAGGGCGCCCGGCGGGGCGCCGACCAGGGTCACCCACGCGCCCGCGGCGCCCTCGAGGCCCATCGCCGCGTCGGCCAGGACCCCGCACGCGGTGGGGATGTCGTCGGCCCACATCAGGGCGCGGGTGGCCTCCAGCACCGCCTCGCCGCGGGCCCGCACGGCGTCCGCGGCGCGTAGGCGCCGCCGCAGGTCGCTCAACTCGGAGGGGCGGCGCACGGTGGGCGGCGGGGTAATGTTGCTCACGAGCGGACGATCGGCGAGGGAGCGCCGATCTTGAGGCGAAACGCCGATCCCGGCTTCGGCCCTCAAGTTCTTGGGGCAATGTGCCGATCGCGCGTCCACATCGGCAGGTGACCCGCGTCCCTCAACCGGTGTATTGGGGAATCTTCCAGGAGGAAAACCGTGAACGAGACCGTCACCGAGGCCACGCACGGCACCGCTGAGCGCCGGCGCGCTGAGCGCCTGGCCGTGACCCTTCCGGCCCGCGTCGTGGGCGAGGACGGCGTCCGCTCCGCCGAGACCGTGGACATCAGCGAGGACGGCGTGTTGCTGAGCGCCGCCGACTTCCCGCCCGGGACGCACGTCCGCCTGGAGATCGAGCTGGCCGAGGCCGGCTGGCGCAGCCTTGACGCCGAGGTTGTTCGCCGCGAGGAGGCCGAGAACGGCGACGACCGCTTGGCGGCCCGCTTCGCCCGCATCGCCACCGAGGGCGGCCGCGACGCCATCCAGGCGTTCTTCGAGGCCCGCCTGGGGGGCCCCACGGCCGCGTGAGGGCGCGGGGCGGCCCCGCGGCCGCCGGGATGTGACAAGCTCAGGCGGTATCCACAAAGACAGGGGAGCACGCGTGGCGGCCACGCCGCGACGCGCGCTGAGAGTGCGGACACCCGCAGACCCTCCGAACCTGCTCCGGTTAGCACCGGCGAAGGGAGTCGACAGATGAAGCGAACCATCCCGTGCATCGCCGTGGCACTCGGCGTGGCCGTGGCCGCGTCGGGGTGCTCGCTGTCGGGCGGCGGCGACGGCGGCGAGGCCACGTCCACCGACGGCCGCCCGACCCGCGTGGTGCTGGTGACCCACGACTCGTTCGCGCTGCCCGCGCCCCTCGTCGCCGCGTGGGAGAAGCGCACCGGCTACCGGCTGGTGGTGCGCAGGGCGGGCGACGCCGGCGCGCTCACCAACAAGCTGGTGCTCACGAAGGACCGGCCCATCGGCGACGTCGCGTTCGGGGTGGACAACGCCTTCGCGTCGCGTGCGCTCGATGCCGGTGTGTTCGAGAAGACGGATGTCGAGTTGCCTGTGGGCGCGGAGCCGTTCCAGCTGCCCGGCGCGGACGGGAGGATCGCGCCCGTCGACAACGCCAACGTGTGCGTGAACGTCGACGCCGATTGGTTCTCCGCGCGCAAGCGGCGCCCACCGGCCTCGTTCGAGGACCTCACGAGGCCCGCGTACCGGAACCTGTTCGTGACGCCGGGGGCCACGACCAGCTCGCCCGGCATGGCGTTCTTCCTCGCCACCGTCGCCCGCCACGGCGACGGGTGGAAGGGCTACTGGACCCGACTGATGGCGAACGGCACGAAGGTCACGTCCGGATGGTCCGACGCGTACGAGGTGGACTTCACGGCCGGGGGCGGCGGGGGAACGCGGCCGATCGTCGTCTCGTACGACTCGTCGCCCGCGTTCACGGTCTCCAAGGACGGCACGCGCTCATCTACGAAGGCCCTCCTCGACACCTGCTTCCGGCAGGTCGAGTACGCCGGCGTCCTCGCCGGCGCCCGTAACCCGCGGGGCGGTGCGGCCGTCGTCGAGCTGCTGCTCAGCGCCGACGCCCAGGCCGCGCTTCCGACCAGCATGTACGTGTTCCCGGTGCGCAGCGGTGTGACCCTGCCGAAAGCGTGGGCAGCCTTCGCGAAGCAGCCCCCGCGGCCGGCGGCCCTGCCGCCGGCGACCATCACGGCGAACCGCGAGAAGTGGATGCGCGAGTGGACGGACGTGACCTCGCGCTGAGCGCGCGGCGGGCGCAGGGGCGGCGGCTGGCGACGCTCGCCGCCCTGGCCGCGCTGCCGCTGGCCGTGCTGTGCGTGTTCTTCGTGCTGCCCGTCGCGGGGATGCTGCGCCGCGGCGTGGTGGTCGACGGCCATGTCGACCTCGGGGCGGTGTGGGACGTGCTGGCCCGGCCACGCACGCGCCGCGTCGTGTGGTTCACGGCGTGGTCGGCCGCCGCCGGCACCGCCGCGTCGCTCGTGCTGGGCATCGCTGCGGCGCACGCCCTGTACCGCCTGCGCACCCCCGGCCGGGCCGCCCTACGGGCGGCGCTGACCGTGCCGTTCGTGCTGCCCACGGTGGTCGTCGGCATCGCGTTTCGCGAGGTGATGGGACCCGCCGGCCCCCTGGCCTTCCTGGGGCTCGACGGCACGCCCGTCGCCATCTTGCTGGCCCTCGTGTTCTTCAACGCGTCCGTCGTGATGCGCGGCGTCGGCAGCGCCTGGCAGTCGATGGATCCGCGGCCCGCGGAGGCCGCCGCGGCCCTCGGCGCCACGCCGTGGCGGGTGCTGCGCACCGTGACGCTGCCTGCGCTGGGGCCTGCCATCGCGTCGAGCGCCACCATCGTGTTTCTGTTCTGCGCCACGGCGTTCGGCGTCGTGCTGACGCTCGGCGGGCTGCGCTACAGCACCGTCGAGACCGAGATCTACCTGCTCACCAACAACCTGCTGGACCTGCCCGCCGCGGCCGCCCTGTCCATCGTGCAACTGATGATGGTCACGACGCTGCTGGCCGTGGCCGGACGGTCCCGGCGCCGGGTGGACGTCGCCCGCGTGCCGCCGCGGCCTCGCGGAGTGCGTCGCGGCGACGCGCCCGCCGTCGCGGCGACCCTGGTGCTGGCCGCGCTGGTGGCGTTGCCGCTGGTCACCCTGGTGCGGGGGGCGCTGCGCGTCGACGGGGGCTACGGGTTGGACAACTTCCGCGCGCTCCAGACCGCGGGCCCCGGCGACGCGCTGGCCGTCACCGCCACGGACGCCCTCGCGACATCCCTGCGCACGGCCGTGGACGCCACGTGGATGGCGCTACTCATCGGCATCCCCATCGCGGTCGCCGTCACGCGGACGTCGCGGTCGGCCGCCGAGCGGCGGCTGCGGGGGGCCCTGGACGGGGCGTTCATGCTCCCGCTGGGGGTGTCTGCCGTGACGCTCGGGTTCGGCTTCCTCGTCACGCTCGACCGTCCGCCGCTGGACCTGCGCGACTCGCCCCTGCTGGTGCCCGTCGCCCAGGCCCTCGTGGCGCTGCCGTTGGTGGTGCGGGTGCTCACCCCCGTGCTGGGCGGCATCGACGAGCACCAGCGCCAGGCCGCGGCGTCGCTGGGGGCGGGACCGCTCCGGGTACTGGCCACCGTCGACCTGCCGGTGGTGTGGCGCCCCCTGCTGGTGGCCGCGGGGTTTGCCATGGCCGTGTCGCTGGGCGAGTTCGGGGCCACGTCGTTCCTGGCCCGCGACGACCGGCCGACGCTGCCCGTGGTGGTCTACCAGCTCATCTCCCGTCCCGGCGCCGTCAATCATGGCATGGCCCTTGCTGCCAGCGTGGTGCTTGCCGCGGCCTGCGCCGTCGTGATCCTGGCGGTCGAGCGCCTGCGCGTGCCGGGGATGGACGCGCTGTGAGTGCGCTCGCGTTCGAGCAGGTCGGCGTGCGCTACGGGGACGTCGCCGCCCTCGACGACGTCACGCTGGCCGTGCCCAACGGGGCGGTCATGGCGGTGCTCGGCCCGTCCGGGTGCGGCAAGAGCACGCTGCTGCGGGCCGCCGCCGGCCTGGAGCCCCTGGCGTCCGGGCGCGTGACGCTCGACGGGCGGGACCTCGCGGGCGTGCCCACCCATCGGCGCGGCTTCGCGCTCATGTTCCAGGACGGGCAGTTGTTCGGGCACATGAACGTGGGCCGCAACGTGGGGTACGCCATGCGCGCCCGCCATGCGGGCCGGGCGGAGACGGCGCGGCGGGTGGCGGAGCTGCTGGAGGTCGTGGGCCTGGCGGGCTACGAGCACCGCGCGCCCGCGACGCTGTCCGGCGGCGAGCGCCAGCGGGTGGCGCTCGCGCGGGCGCTCGCGGTCTCGCCCAGGGTGCTGCTGCTGGACGAGCCGCTGTCGGCCCTCGACGCGGACCTCCGCGCCCGCCTCGCGGCCGACCTGCGTCGCATCCTGCGCGAGGCGGCCGTCACGTCCCTGCTGGTGACCCACGATCACGAGGAGGCGTTCGCCGTCGCCGACCGCCTCGCCGTGATGCGCGACGGGCGCGTGGTGCAGGAGGGGGCCATCGCGGACGTCTGGGCCCACCCCGCCGACGCCGAGACCGCCCGCTTCCTCGGGTACGCCCGCGTGCTGGGCGGCGACGCGGCCGCGGCGGTGCTGCGGGCGGCGGGCACCGCGGGCGGCCCGTCGGCGGTCGCGCTGCGGCGATCCGCACTGCGGGTGGACGCCGGCGGCCCGCTCGCGGGCACGGTCCGCACGGCCCAGGCGGCGCCGGATCAGGTGCGCCTCACCGTCGACGTCGACGGCCTGGGCACGATGGACGCGGTGGCGGCGCGGGGCGCGGCCCCCGCGGTCGGCGACCGGGTGCGCCTGTCGGTGGACGCGTCCCGGACGGCCCGGGTGGGCGCGGGGGAGCCTGGTTAGGCGGCGGTCCGCGCGGCGGACGCGACGCGCTCGGCGGCCTGCAGGCGGTCCCACGCCAGTTCCTCGGCACGCCTGTGCTCGTCCTGGGACGCGAACAGGTGGCCGCCTCGCGAGACCGCGAGGTAATCCGACCGGGCGCGATCGAGGACGGCCTGGGGGTCCGTTTCGGTGTCCAGCGTCATCAGCACTCCTTACGCGTTCGCCGGCCGGGAGCCGGGATGCGGGAGGTATCGGCACGGGCGGGACGAACTTCACCCCTCGGCCGGGGCGGGCTCACGCCGCGTGCGAGATCACCCGCTTCGACTGCGGCCGCGGGGGCGCCACGCTCATCCGTCCGCACGCGGTGTGGGCCGCGCGACGGCCGCCCCGCAGCGCCAGGTCGGCCCGCACGCACACCCTGTACGCGCCCGGCGGCAGCGTGCCCGGGCGGAACTGCATGCGCACGGTGCCGCGCGTCCACGTGGGCAGGTCGCCCAGGTCCTGGCACGTGTCGGCCGAGACGGCGCCGTCCGCGGCCGACTTGTTCACGAGCCCGGCCGTCGACGCGCGGGCCATCACGCGGGGCACGGGGGTGCCCGCCGGCGCCCACGCCGCAAAGACGCGGGCCCGGCAGCCCGCGGCGGCGGGCGGGGCGTCGACGCGTGCCGTCACCTCCACCACGCCCGCGTCGTAGCGCGCGCCGACGCCGCCGACCGGGGCCGACACGGCCACGGAGGATCCGGCCGGGGCGGCGAGCACGCACGCGATGAGCAGGCGGACGGTGTTCATGCCCCGTGTATCGCCCGGCGGGCGGCGGCCGGCCACGCGCGATAGAGGAACATCGCGGCCGGCCCGGCCGGTCCACTAGTGTTGTCGCCGCATTCCCGCCGCCGCCACCGCCGGAGCCCGCATTGGCCACCACCGCACCCGCGCCACCCGCACGTTCGCCGTTTCACAGCCTCGCGGGCGGCTGGCCCGCGGCGCGGCGCGCCCACCTGGGCAGCGTGCGGGCCGGCGGCGCGGCGATGACCAGGCGGATGCTGGAGGGCGCGCGCGTCGGCGCGGGCACCCGCGTCGTCGACCTCGGCCCCGGGTACGGCGCCACCGCCGAGGCGCTGCGCGACGTCAACCTGCACGCGTACACGGGGATCTGCCTCACCGATCGGCAGGCGCAGGCGGTGCGCCGCCGGGCCGCGGGCCCGGACCGCACGGGCGTGGTGGCGGCCCCCGACGCGACGGGCCTGCCGGCCGCGTCGGCCGGCGCGGTGATCGGCGAGGGCGTGCTGAGCGGCGTGTCCGACCCCACGAAGGTCGCGATCCTCGCCGAGGCCGCGCGCCTCGTGCGCCCCGGAGGTGCGGTGGCGTTCCACGAGCTGGTGGTGCCGGACGATCCGTGGGAGGGGCGCTCGGCACCCCTGCTCGACGAGCTGCGTACCGTGGGGCTGCGGCCCCTGGACGAGACCCGCTGGCGGGCCGCCCTGCGCGACGCCGGCCTGGAGCCGGTCGGGGTGCTTCTGGGCGCCCTCGACGTCCCCGGTCTCGGCGACCTCGCGCGCGACGCCGACCTCGCGAACGCGTTCCCCGCGGCGCCGCCCCTGCTGTGCCCCGGCCGTGCGTCCCGCGTGCTGCGGCGTGCGGGGTTCCTGCTGGAGACCCACGCGGACCGCCTGGCGGCCGCCGTGGTGGTGGGCCGGCGGCCGGTGCTGGCCCGAGGATAGCCGCCGGGCCGACGTCGGCGCCTCAGGCCGCGATGCGGTCCTCAAGGTGCGCCTGGATGCGCTTGCGGGCGCGGTGGGTGCGAACGCGGGTCGCGCCCGGGGTCAGTTCCAGCACCTGGGCGATTTCGGCGGGCGACTCCCCGGCCAGGTCGCGGATCGCCACCTCGCGGTAGGTCTCCTCGAGGGCCATCACGGCGCCCATCAGGGCCTGGCGGATGTCCGCGGCGATCGCGGCCGACAGCGGGTCGGCGTCCGCGTCGCGCACGGGCGGGAGCTCCTCCACCGGGGTGGGCGCCTTGGAGCGCCGCACGGCGAGGCGGTAGGCCTCGTTGCGGGCGATCGTGCACAGCCACGCGCCGAGGTCGTCGCCGCGGAAGCGCTCGATGTGGCGGAACACGCGCATCCACGTCTCCTGCGCGGCGTCCTGTGCGTCGTGGTGGTCGCGCAGCACGGCGCGGCACACGCGCATGACGCGCTGTTCGTGGGCGGACACCAGGGCGTCGGCGGCGGCGGGGTCGCCGGAGGCGATGCGCTGCAGCAACAGGGCGTCGGTGGTGGGGACCGGGCGGGACGGGCTGTGGGGGCGGGCGGTCGGGCTCATCGTGGTGTCCTTGCGGGTTCGTGGACTTGCACCCGGTACGACGCGATGACCCGGCCTACGATTCCTTCGGCGCGAGGGAATATTCTCGTGACCGCCGTCGTCACCCCCCGTCGCGGGAGCCACGTGTGCCGCCCCAATCCGCCGAGTGCCGCCGCCTCGACGCCCTGCTCGACCGCGAGCTGGACGGCGAGCTCAGCCGGGAACAGTCCGAGTTCATGCGTGCCCACCTGGCCGCGTGCGGCTCGTGCCGGGAACGTCGCGCGTTCCACTCCACCGTGCGCGGGGTGATCGACCACGCGCTGCGCGACGAGGCCATGCCCCAGGGGATGGCCTCGCGCATGCTGCGCAGGCTCGACGAGATCCAGGACGCGGAGGAGGTGTGAGGGGGCGCAGCACCGTCCGGCGGCGTGCGTTCGAGGGCTTCTTCGTGGCCGAGATGCCGGGGCTGTACCGGGCGGCGCGTCGGCGTGTGCACAACGACGCGGACGCGGAGGACCTGGTTCAGGAGACCATGCTGCGCGCGTACCGCGCGTTCGACGAGGCCCGTCCGCCCGACAACCCGGCCGCGTGGTGCCAGACGATCCTCTCGAACCTCATCACCGACAGGGCACGGGCGCGGCAGCGCACGCCGGACACCATGTCCGTGGACGACAGCGGCGCCGGCCTTTACGACCGGCTCGAGGCGGGGCGCGAGACCGGCATGTTCAGCGACCCCCACCGTCTGATCGAGCGCTGGAGCAACCGCGACGAGGTGCGCGCGGCCCTCGCGACGCTGCCGGAGTGGGGCAGGGAGGTGCTGGTGCTGGCCCACGTCGGGGGGTTGCGCTACCGCGAGATCGCCGAGCAGCTGGGCGTGCCCGAGGGCACGGTCATGAGCCGGCTGGCGCGGGCGCGCCGGGCTCTGGAACGGGCGATGGCCGAGCGGGCCGGCCTGCCCGACGCGGCACCACCCAAGCGCCTCGACGCGCCGGCTCCCGCCGCGAAGCCGCGGCTCGACAGCCTCAAGGAGAGCTGGGGCGAGGTGCCGCCCGCGTTCACCGCCATGGCCGCGGACCCGTCGCTGTTGGAGGCCGCGGCCCGGATGATGGGCTCCGTGGTCAACGACGGGGCGCTGTCGGCGTCGATCAAGCGTCACCTGCTGGCCGCCGTGGCGGGCGCGCCCGGGGAGGGCCTGGACGGCCCCACCGCCGCGTTGGCCGCGTTCGTGCGCAGCGCCGCGGCCAACCCCGCCGGCCTCACGCCCACCGACTACGACCTGCTGTACGCGGAGGGCTGGACGCAGGCGCAGGTGCTCGAGGCCCTGCACCTGTCCGCGTTCGCGCCCTATCTCAGCCACATGAACGCCGCCCTTGGCGGCTAGCCCCGCCGCCCCTCCGGCCGCCCGCGTCGCCATCGTCGGGGGCGGCCTCGGCGCGCTGCTCGCGCACTCGGCCCTGCGCTTCCTGGGGCTCGACGCCGGCGACGTCCTGGTGTTCGCGGAGCACGCGGATCCCGTCACCACGTACCGCGCCCACGCGTGGGGGGTGGGGCAGACCGTCGTGCAGACCGACCCGCTGGGGCACTTCCTGCCCGCCGACTGGCCCACGCCGCGCGTGCTCAACGCGCTCGCCCGTGGCGGCAGCGGGGGCACGGTGAGCGTCGCCGACATGGTCGCGCAGGCCCGGGCCGTGGCGCGGCGCAGCGGCTACGCCGGCAGCGTGGTGCCCGCCCGGGTGGGGGAGGTGGTGCGGGCCCGCGACGCCCACGGCGCGTACTTCGGGCTGTACGACGAGAACGGCGCACTGATGGGGCTGGCCCGCCACGTGCTCGTGGCCGTGGGCCACGGGCCGCAGGCCCTGCCCGAGGTGCTCTCGGCGGCCCGCACCCACCCGCTGCTGCGCGACCGCGTGGTGCACGCCTATGAGCCCAAGCGGTACGCGGCGGGCGGGCGGTACATCGTCGTGGGCGGGGGCCTCGCCGCCGTCAACGAGTGGGTCAACTGCCTGGACGCCGGCGCCGAGTGCATCGCGGTGCAGCGCACGGCGGCCGGCCAGGAGGACCTCACGGCGCCGCGATGCCTGTTCGAGGCGCTGGGAATCGACGCGTACCAGGGGGTCAGCGCGCCCGACCGCCTGCGCGTGCGCCAGCGCGTGCTGCGCAGCGCCACCGCGGCGTCCACCGGATGGCACCGGCGCATCTCCGAGGCCATCGCCGCGGGCCGCTTCCGCGAGGTGGTGGGGGAGATCACGCGCGTCGCGCCAGGCGGGGAGGGCGTCGTCGCCGCGTGCGACCTGCGCGGGGGCGGCTCGACAGGCGACCTGCACGTCACCGGCATCACGTCTGCCACGGGCTTCGACCCCGACCCCGCCCACGTACCCCTGCTGGCCCGGCTGATCGCCCGCTACGCTCCGCCACGCGTCGGCCCCAGGCTGGCGCTGGCGCCGAACTGCGGGGTACCGGGCGTCGACATGCCGGACTCCCGCCTGTGCGTGACCGGGTTCCACGCCGTGGTTGCCGTGCCACACGCCGACACGCTGGCCGGCCTCAAGTACGTCGCCCGCCGGTTCGCCGAGGACGTGATGCGCGCGGAGGGTACGCCGCGTCGCGGGCCCCTGGGGCGCGTGCGCGCCCAGGCCGCGTGCGTGCGGGCCGCCGTGGACGAACTGCGCCGGACCCCGGCGGCCTGAAACGTGTGCCCGACCCTGCTCGCCCGGCTCCAGACGCGCCTGGCAACGATGATCGTGCCGGGCCTCGTGGCGTGCGCATGGGGGCTTGCGACCCGCGACGCGGCGTGGCCCGCGTTCGTCGGCCTCATGCTGGTGTGCGGAGCCGCGCTTGACGCCGGGGTGTACCGGCCCCTGGTGCGATGGCAGCCGGCGTGGCTGGGCGTGGCCATGGCCGTGTTCGAGTGGGCGCTCGTGGTCGGCCTGGCCGAGATGCTGGGCTTCCCACGGGGGGAGGCCGCCACGACCGCGGCGTACTGGCTGGCGTGGACCGTCGCGCAGGGCGTGCGCGTGGCGCTGCTGCCGGTGCTGTTCGTCACCCGCCTCGAGGAGGGGGGAGAGCTCGGCCGCTCGCGGTGGTGGATCCCGGACGGCCAGCGCCAGCTGTCGGCCCACCCGGGCGACGGCGAGGCCCTGCCGGAGCGGTTGTCCGCGCTGTGGGCCCGCCCCGCCCACGACGACGGGCCGCTGGACGCCCCATCGCGCATCGCGCCGATCCCCCCCGAGTTCCTGGCGGTGCTGCGGCCGGGCAGACGCGACGAATCGTGACGAGGGGGGTTGTGCGGTGCGACGGATGTGCCGATGACATGACCATGAACCCGATCTCCGCCGCGGGAAGTGGCTCCGACATCCTGTCGCTGACGATGCTGCGCAAGGCCATCGACATCACGGCCGCGCAGAACGCGCAGCTCCTTCAATCCCTGCCGGCGCCGTCCGTCGCGCCCGGCCGGGTCGACGCGTACGCCTGACCGCGGTCAGCGCGTCAGGAAGTACGCGGCGACCATCACCGCGACGGCGGCGATGAGCACCACCGTCACCACGTAGGCGCGGGTGCGCGGCCCGGGCGACGGGGTCAGCGCGTGGATGGCCGACTCCGGGTCCCGGCGCCCCGGGATCTCGCTGAGCCGCGGCGGCGCGGCGCCGGGACCGTCCAGCGTCGTGCCGGGGGGAGGGGGCGGCGTGCGCGGGATGGGGCCCGCGGGCGTCCCCTGCAGCTCCACCACGGTCGCGCCTATCCGGATGCGGTCCCGGGGCATCAGGGGACTGCCGGCCTCCAGGCGGGCCTCGTTAAGGAACGTGCCGTTCGTGGAACCCAGGTCCTCCACCCGCGGGCCGGTGGGGGTGCTGACCACGCGGGCGTGGCGGCGCGAGCACTGCGGGTCGGCGATGCGCAGCGCGCACTCGCGATCGCGGCCGATGACCACGTCGCCCGCGTCCAGCGCGGCGTGTGCGCCCCGCGAGGGCCCCTCCACCACCATCAGCACCGCGTCGCGCATGGCCCTCCCCGGCCGGCGTCCCGGCGCCCACGGTACCCGGTCGGCGGGCGGCCGTGCCACACTGGACCGATGCCGGACGACCTCACGCGGGTGCGCATCGACAAGTGGCTGTGGGCCGCGCGGTTCTTCAAGACCCGGTCGCTGGCGACGGAGGCCATCAACGGGGGACGCGTGGAGGTGAACGGCGCTCACGCGAAGCCGTCGAAGGAGGTCCGCGTGGGAGACCAGGTCCGCCTGACCGCGGGGCGCGACGTGTGGGTGGTGGACGTCCGGGGCCTCAGCGATAAGCGCGGCCCCGCCAGCGTCGCCCAGACCCTGTACGACGAGACCGGCGATAGCCGCCGCGCGCGCGAGGCCGCCGCGGCGCAGCGCCGCGTTGCTCCGCCGCTGGGGGCCGACATGGGAGCGCGACCCACCAAACGTGACCGCCGCCGCATCGAGGACGTCCGCGGGCGCGCGCGCGGGCGCTGACCGCCGGGGTCGTCCGGCCGCGTCACGGCGGGACACCCGTGCCCGCCCCCGGCCCGCCCGGGTCGTAGAGTGCGTCCAGATGCGCCGTGCGCCACTCATCGCCCTCGTCGCCGCCTGCCTGATCGCCGGCGCCGTCGTGGCCCTCCTCGCGACGGGCAGCGGGGACGACGTCCCCGCTTTGCACGCCACGTCCTATCCCGAGCCCCTGGCCAGCCCGCACACCACGGGTCGCGACCACCTCGGCCGGGACGTGGCGGTGCCCGTCGACGGACGCCCCGCGGTGGTGACGTTCCTGTTCGCCAACTGTCCCACCGTGTGTCCCCTCGTGGGCAGCGAGATCGCGGCGGCGCTCGATCGCCTGACGCCCGCGCAGCGCGACGGCGTCGACGTTGTGGCGATCAGTGTGGATCCGGCCGGCGACACCCGCGAGGCGGTCGCCGGTTTCCTGCGTAAGCACCACCTGACGGGCCGGATGCGGTACATCGTCGGCACTCGCGACGAGCTGGCCCCGATGTGGGAGCAGTGGGGTGTGGAGGCCCAGCCGTCGTCGGATGCGACCCAGTCGCTGCACACGGCCCGCGTCGTCCTGGTCGACAAGCGCGGCCGGCAGGTGGGCAGCTACCCGGGCGGCCTGCCCATCAAGCCCGACGACCTCGCGGCCGACATCGTGGCGCTCGAGGGGTGAGGGCGCGGTCCCCTCTCGCGTGCGGGCCGCCCCGCTCGTGGCGGCGGCGCTGGTCGTGGACGGCGTCCTGGGTGTCACCCCCGGGTTCGCGATGAGCCGCGCCCACCGGGTGACCGCGACGGCCCCGTCGGCCCGGGTGTCCGGGGGCGTGCCGAGCACCGACCTGGTGCGGGGCGGGCGCTCCGGCTGACCCGTCGCGGGACGCCGGGCCTAGGCGCGGGCCGCGCGCAGGGCCTCGAGGCGGCCGGGCACGTCTTCGGCGTCGATCGCATGGCACGCCGCCCGGCCGGCGTCCCTGGGGCCCCGCCAGCGCCACTCGTCCACCGCGCCCACCGGGACGTCGGTGCGCAGGCGTGCCAGCGTGCGGTAGAGCAGCGCCTCGTCGCGCCGGGCGGCGAACGTGGCGGCGAGCCGCGCGGCTCCCCGCACGGATGCGCCCGACCAGCGCTGGGGGTCGTCCGCGACGCCGTCGAGCCCGCCGAAGTGGCGGACCACGGCGGCGGCGGACTTGGCCCCGAACCCGGGGAGGCCTGGGAAGCCGTCCGCGCTGTCGCCCATCAGTGCCAGCCAGTCCGGGATGAGCGCGGGCGGCACGCCGTACGCGTCCTCCACATCGGGCTCGGCCCGCAGTCTGCCGGCCCCGCGGCGGTCGAGCTGCACGACCCGGTCTCCCCGCACGCACTGGGCCAGGTCCTTATCGGGAGAGCACACGTAGACCCTGCCGACCGCGGGGTCGGCATCGGCGACGGCGGCCGCAGCCGCCAGCGCGTCGTCGGCCTCCACGTCCACCATTGGCCAGACCGTGAAGCCGGCGGCGGCCAGCGTGTCCTCGAGCAGCCCGAACTGCGACCGCAGGGCGGGGTCGATGCCCGCCCCCGTCTTGTAGCCGGGCCACAGGTCGTTGCGGAACGACTCGATCACGTGGTCGGTGGCGACCCCCACGTGTGTCGCTCCGCCCTCGAGCATCCCCACCAGGGACCGAAGGACGGCGCGCGTCGCGCCCACCTCGCGGCCGCCGGCGTCGTGCGCCGGGACCGCGTAGAAGTACCGGAATAGCTCGAACGTGCCGTCGACGAGATGGACCTCCACGCTGCGGACCCTACCGGCGGCGCCGCGCCGCGACGCCCGCGTCGTCGCCCGTCCTGAGGTCCCCGCGCAACACGTCCACGGGCGCGGCGTCGCCCCCCCCGCCACGAGATCCCCGGCCCCCGTGGCGAACACGGCGCCGCACCATCGGTCTCCGTTCGTCCGCCCGTCGCCGGTGGGCCAGCGGTTACCCGTGGCTGCGTGCCCGCGGCAGGAGCACCGCCGCCCGATCGGGCTGTCCGTGGGCCCGCCACCACGCCGCGGCCTCGGCCACGACCACGGGCTCCCACCAGGCTGCCCGCGCCCAGGCGGCAGCGTCGTCGTAGCCGGCGGCGAGCGACGCACGAGCGGCGCCGGGCAGGAGGTTGACGCCCGCCAGGTACCCGAGGTCCTCCGCCGGGTCGGACGGCCGCGAGAACTCCCAGTCCACCAGGCCGGGGGCGTCGTCGTCCCACACGACGTTGCTCAGCACGAGGTCGCCGTGGATGCGACGGAACGGCCCGCCGAACGCCGGCGGGGGCGCGTCCGGGGGAGGGGGGAGCCCCGTCGCCAGGGCCGCCGTGGCGGCATCGCGCCGGCGTGCCCGGGCCAGCGCCACGCCATCGGCGTGGAGGGACCCGTCCGGCCGGCGCGCGGCGTCGAAGCCCTCACGCTCGTGCAGGGCGCGCAGCAGGGCACCCAGGCGGCGCCACGCGCCGTCGCCCACCGCGCCGGCCTCCCGCGGGGTGCCCGGCAGGCGGCGCGTCACGAGCAGGCCCGGGGCCCGGGCGAGCACGGCGGGTACGCCGGGCGCCCCGGTAAGCGCCCTCAGGGCGGTGGTCTCGCGCTCGAGGGCGTCGTCGTCGCCCCGTTTCTCCACCGCGTCGGCGCCGGCGAGTCGGAGGGCCCGCAGTGCGAACCGCCCTCCCCCCGCCGGCAAGGCGTCCACCTAGCGCACCAGCGGGATGCGCGCGCCGTCGATGGCGGGTAGGACGCGCCCCGCCTCCACGCCCATGAACTGCTCGAGCAGGGACGAATACACCGTGCGGAACTCGGTGGTGACCAGCAGGTTGTCGTCGTCGTCCAGACGCGAGAGGCCCGGGAACTCGCTGCGGATGCCGCCGTTGGCGCGATTGCCCACCAGCATCAGCAGCCCGCCGGCGCCATGATCGGTGCCCGTGCCGTTGGCCTTCGGGCGGCGCCCGAACTCGCTCCAGATCATCACGAGGACCCGCTGGGCCAGCCCGCGGGCGTCGATGTCGGCCTGGAACGCCCACAGCGATTCGGACAGGTCGCTCAGCAGGTCGGCGTGCTCGGCCAGTTGGTCGTCGTGCGTGTCGTAACCGCCGGTGGAGACCGCGACCACCCGGGTGCCGAAGCCAGCGCCCATGATGCGCGCCGCGCTGCGCAGATCCCTGCCCAGGTCGGTGTCCGGGTACGCGACGGGGGTCGGGGGAAGCGGGTGCTCCTTGTCGACCTTCAGGGGCTGCAGCATGTCAACCATGCGGAACGCGTTGGCGTACGCGTCGCGCGACGCCTTCATGCCGCCCTTGGCGCGGCCGCGGGAGGCCTCCCGGTACGCGGCGTCGAAGCCCTTGCCCCACACCTCGGGGATCCAGAAGTCGAACGCACCCGGGTCGTACACCGACCCGACCGGGGCCTTGCGCGAGCGCAGCACCGGGTCGAGGTCGCCCGAGATGCTGACCGCCTGCAGCGGGTTGTCGGGGGCCCCCAGCACATCCATGGTGCGTCCCAGCCAGCCCGTCAGCTCCTGGCTAGGGCCGACCACGCCGGTGCGCCAGTACGCAACGGAGTTGAAGTGCGACTGGTCGGGGTTGGCGTAGTCCACGGCGGGCAGCACCGCGACCTTGCCCTGGTCGTACAGCTGGGCCAGCTTCCCCAGCGACGGGTGCCAGCGGAACTGGTTGGTGTCCTTCAGGGCCACCGTGCCGTCGCCCAGCGCGAGTGGACCGCGCAGGGCCCGGTACTGGGCGTCGGCCACGGGCACGAGGGTGTTGAGCCCGTCGTTGCCGCCGTCGAGGTACAGCGACACGAGGATCGGCGCGTCGGGCGCCTGCGCCTGCTGCGCCGCGGCGGCCTCCATCACGGAGCGGGGAGTGAGCGTCGCGGCCGCGGCGCACATCAGCACCATCCCGGCGCCGCCCTTCATGGCGTCCCTGCGGGTGAGGCCCCCGTCGCGGGCGAAACGATCGAGGCCGTCGAGGGCCTCGGCGGGAATCGGGACGGCCTTGGCGGACGCACGCGCGAGGGCGCGGCGGGTGAACTTGTGGTCCTGGCAGCCACGGACCTGGCGGGGATCGGTCATCAGCACACCTGGGCGTCGGGGCCGGCAAGGATGAGGTGGCGCAGTACGCGCTGCCGCTCGGGGAAGTAGTGCTTGATCTCCCAGTCGTCGGTGCGCCCGGCCACCGAGCGCACGGCGTAGCGGGCGAGCACGGCCGACGTCAGCGGCGTCAGCACCGGGTCGCCGCACGCCTTGCGGGCGGCGGCGAGCGCCGCCTTGGGGCTCTGCTTGGCCGACACCGAACCCTCCTTGACCCACCCCTCGATGACGTGCGAGCCGGCCTGGAAGCGGGCACGGGCCGACGCCGCCGACATCCACTCGGCGTTGCTGGGCCACCCGGCCACGTTCGGCGGGTAGAAGGGCACCTGGCCCATCTGGCCCATCATCCACGACCACGAGCCATCGGTGACGGTGCGGTTGAGCGAGCGCAGCATCCCCGCCACGAACACCACGGGCGGCTTCACGAAGTCGGGGCTGGATAGGTCCGCGTAGATCGCCGGGTGGTTCAGGATCATGCGCAGCACGGGACGCACGTCGGTGCGGGCGGCCCGGTACGTCCGGGCCATCTCGCGCACGAAGCGCCGCGACGGCGGGCGGGGCGTGAAGTACCCCCACAGTTTGGTCACCAGGAACGGGGCGTGGTGGGGGTCGTCGATGGCGATGTCGATGATGTCGTGCGGCTTCCACCGCCCCCGCTTGCCCAGCACGGTCTTCATCCCGTCGTCGTGGCGTGCCGTGTCGAACCCGAACTTCTTGCTGGGCCAGTCGCGCGTGAACCCGGTGAAGGCCCTGGCGGCCTCCCTGATGTCCTTCTCGGTGTAACCGTTGTTCACGCCCAGCGTGAACAGCTCGAGCAGCTCGCGGGCGAAGTTCTCGTTGGGCGCGCTCTTCTCGCTGCCGGTGAGATCGAGCCACACCTGCATCGCGTGGTTGTCGAGCATGGCGTGGGCGAGGGTGCGGAAGCGGCCCAGGGAGTGCGTGCGCAGCGCCCAGTAGTACTGCATCATCAGCTTCGTGTCGCCGACCTTCTGGTTGGACGTCGCCCAGTGGTCGTGCCAGTTCAGCGTCATGCGCTCGGCGAGCGGCTGGCGGGTGCGCACCGCCCGGTCGAGCCACCACAGGGCGTCGTGGCCCCAGCGGTTGACGGGGTCCAGCGGGGCGCCCTCCACGCGGGGCGGGCGGCCCCCCACCTGGCGGCCACGCGGCCGCAGCAGATCCTCGACGGTCGCCCGGCGCCCCCGGCGGGCCAGGTTGGCCGCCTCGTGCGGGCGCGGGCCGAACCCGGCCCGCCACAACAGGCGCTCGATCTCGCGCTGGGACTTGGTGATCCTGGCCATCTACGAGCGCCTCCGGGCGGGCTTCTTCACGACGAACGTGGCCGACATGCCGTGCTCAAGGTGCCGCGGCACCCGGCACCACAGGGTGTAGCGGCCGGCCCCCAGCCGCAGCGATAGCTGCGCCCGGCGCCCCGACCGGATCACGGGGGTGGCGGCGACGGTGCGCCCCCGGGCGTCCTTCACGGCGACGTCGTGCGGGTCCTCCCCGATGTTCTGCACCTGGATCACCACCCGGCCGGCGGGCACCACCCGCCGGGAGAGGTTGAGCGTGAACTCACGGGCGAAGACCAGCATGTACGCCGGAGGGGGACGGCGCACCGCCGTCTCGGAGGCCACCGCGTGGTGGGCCGGGGGCGGGGCCGGGGCAGGGGGCATGGCGAACAACGGCAACGTCGGGGGCACCTCCGCTCGTTTGCGCGATCCGATCACATACCACGGGGCCGTGTCGACCTTTGTCGGCCGATCGCCCGCCGGGGTTGAGCCACCCCACGCGGAGGATGTGTGTAAACCGCAAAGGGGTCGTGAGATTCCCGTGGGCGGCGGCGTCTCTGGTGTTTCGCGGCGTTATCCGGCCGCCGCGGCCCGCCGCAGACGGTCCGCCACGGCCAGCCCCAGGCCGGCGGGCGGGGGCGGTACCGCCACCACCACGTCGGCGCCACGGCGGTCGGCCTCGCGCAGCATCCTGTAGAGGTCGCGCGCGTAACCCGCGGCGCCGTCCGCGGGGCGCAGCGTCACGGTGCCCGGCACGTCGGGAACGTGACCCAGCACGGCGACCCGGGCCCCTCGCGCGGCGTGGGCGGCGGCGGCCCGGGCGGCGGCGGCCGCGTCCGCGTGCACCTCCACCCGGGCGCGGGGGGCGTAGTGGGCCTCCAGCATCCCCGGGGCGCGAGCGGGCCCGCCCTCGCCGCGCCGCACATCGGCACCCACCAGCTCCCGCAGGGCCTCCAGCGGAACGCCGCCGGAGCGCAGCAGCACCGGCGCGGGCCCCGTCAGGTCGAGGATCGTGGACTCCACGCCCACGGCGGACGGCCCGCCGTCCAGCACGACGTCGACGGCGTCGCCGAGGTCGTCCTCCACGTGGGCGGCGGTGGTGGGGCTCGTGCGGCCGAACCGGTTGGCCGACGGCGCCGCCACCCCGCGGCCGAAGCGGGCCAGCATCGCGAGGGCAAGGGGATGCGCCGGCACCCGCAGGCCCACCGTGTCGCGGCCCCCGGTGGCCGCCGGGTCCACGCCCGGGCCGCGCCGCACGAGCAGCGTCAGCGGGCCGGGCCACAGCGCGTCCGCCAGCGTCCGCGCGACGCCGGGCGCGTCCCGGCCGTAGCGTTCGAGCACGCCCGCGTCGGCGCCGTGGACGATCAGCGGGTGGTCGGCGGGCCGCCCCTTGGCGGCGAACACGCGGGCCACGGCCCTGGCCGACTCGGCGTCCGCGCCGAGGCCGTACACCGTCTCGGTGGGAAAGGCCACGAGGCGCCCGGCGGCCAGCGCCCGGGCGGCGCGGTCGGGGTCGGTCGTGAGGCGCGTCGGCATGGCCGGCGGAGGGTAGCCGCACCGGCCCGCCGGGGCCCCCGACCGGACGAACAGACATGCTCGCATCCGCCACGCCTCGCCGGTTCACCGGACATTAACCGGGTGCCCATCGACAACGTGCGTGCGTTCCCGCACAATGACTGCATCACACGTCGCGGGGCCGCCGCGGTGGGAGACGCGGAACACACCGTCGCCCACGCTCACGACGGCGCCGACGACTACTCCCCGGGCCGGTTCCACATATCGACGTCCGGCTCGGGAGGTGAGCGAACGCTGTCGGCGCGTACGGGGCACGTCGCGCCGGCGGCCCGCTCAACCCCCCGCCGGGTAGTGTGGGCGGCGTTGCTCGCCCCCGTGACCCTCACCATCGTCGCGTTCCTGGTGCTCGTCGGCCTGTGGGGCGTCGCGTCCGGCACGCGGGGCGGTGCGCCCGGCCGCCCGCTGCTGATGGCGGCGGCCCTCGCGGAGCTCGAGCTGGTGGTGCACGCCGTGGTGGCCCTCGCCGTGATGGCCGCCGGCCACCGCCCGGACTCGACCGGCGAGTTCCTGGGCTACGTGGTGGTGACGGTGGGCATGATCCCGTTCGCGTTGGCGCGCGCGCGGGGCCCGCACGCCACCCGTTTCGACGCCGTGGTGCTGGGCATCGTGTGCCTGGTCACCGCCGTCGCCGTCCTGCGACTCCTCTCCCTCTGGTAGGCCCCGTGACGCCCGACACCACCCCCTCCGGACGCCGCGTCGACGGCATGGGCAGCGTGTTCGTCGCCCTCTACGCCCTGTTCGCCCTCGCCGCGGGCGCGCGCTCGGCGTTCCAGCTCGCCACGAAGTTCGGCGACGCGCCGTTGGCGTACCTGCTGTCGGCGGCGGCCGCCGTGATCTACGCCGTCGCCGCGTACTGCTTCGCCCGGCCCAGCGCCACGTCGTACCGCACCGGGCGGGCGGCCCTGCTGGTGGAGCTGGCCGGGGTCGTCGGCGTGGGCGCGCTCAGCGTCGCGCAGCCGGACGACTTCCCCGACCAGACGGTGTGGTCCAACTTCGGGGAGGGATACGGGTTCATCCCCCTGATCCTCCCCGTGGTGGGGCTGTGGTGGCTGTCACGCTCGCGCACGCGCGAGGGGTTCGCCGAGGGCCGCCTGACGTAGGTCGCTCAGGCGGCCCGGGCGCCCCACCCGGCGTCGGCGCACAGCACCAGCAGACCCGCGCGCTCGTCGAGCCGCCCGGAAACGATCATCAGGCCGATCGCCGTCACCAGGTCGGCGGCCTCCGGGCGGGCGCGCCCGGAGGCCAACTCGCGCCGGGAGGCCTCCTCGATGAGACCGCGGACGGTGAGCCCGGCCGGGTGGGCGCACAGGGACTGCTCGATCGAGCGGGCCAGCGGGCGCCGGGAGGGGGACGGGGCGGGGAACACGTGCGGCACGGCGGTCATTGGCGATTCCTTCCTCGGGCGTCTGGTGCGGCCGGTCCATGCTGGCAGCACCCTCGGACAGAACAGATGTTCGCCATCCGGGCCGGGGGACCTTCCGGACGCGCGAACAAATGTTCGGCCTACGCCAGGCCGAACCCCGCCGCGGCCTCCCACAGGGCGTCCTTGACGTCGGGGTGGGCGGCGTCGCGGATCATGTGTCGGGCCTGACGCCGCTGGTCGTACCCCCACAGCTCGGCGACGCCCTGCTCGGTGACGATGGCGCTCTGCTGGAACGACGTCACCTGCTCGTCGAGCTTCGGCACGATGGTGGAGCAGTTCGCCTTGGGGTGCCAGCTCTTCAGCGCGATGAACGCCTGACCGTGGGGGGCGTGCATCGCCCCGACGATGAAGTCGGTCTGCCCGCCGAAGCCGGAATAGATGCGGTCGCCGATGCGCGACGCGTTGGCCTGGCCGAACAGGTCCACCTCGAGCGCCGTGTTCACCGACGTCATCGCCCGCTGACGCGCGATGGTCCCCGGGTCGTTCGTGTGCTCGGTGCGCATGAACCGGACGCGGTGGTTGTCGTGGATCCACTCGTACAACTCGGCCGTACCGAACGCGAAGGACGTGGTGATGGGGTGGTTGGGGTCGAGGGCGCCGGCCTGGTCGAGCCCGAGCACGCAGTCCGAGAACATCTCGGTCCAGATCCGCAGGTCTCGTTTGTCGCGCAGCGCTAGCACCGTGGCGTCCGGCACGGCACCGATGCCCATCTGCAGTGTCACCCTGTCGTCCAGGCGGCTCACGACGAGCTCGCCGATGCGGCGGCTGTCGTCGTCCAGCTCACGCGCGGGGTGCTCGGGCAGCGGCTCGGACACCTCGATGGCCAGGTCCACGTGGGACGTGGGGATCAGCGCGTCGCCGAACGTGAACGGCATCCGGTCGTTGATGACCGCGACCACGCGGCCCGACCGGCCGCGGCAGCCGTCGATGGCCGCGGGGAGGATGTTGACCTCGACGCCCAGGCTCAGGTGGCCGTCGCGCGGGGGCGCGCACTGGATCACGACGATGTCCGGCGGTATCACGTGGTGCAGCAGCACCGGCACCATGGACAGACGGCACGGCAGGTATGACAGGCCCGGGTGGGACCGCATGCCCGGACCGACGAACGCCGTCTCGGCCACGACCCCATCGCGCGTGGGTATCCCGGCGGGCGCGTTGAGCATGTGCAGCGTGTACGCGGGGAATGCGGCGTCGACCGCCGCCATCCCCGCCGCGGGCATGGCGGCGTTGCCGCTCATCACGACGCGGGGCGCGCCGTCCAGCAGCGACAGCTGGGCGACCAACTGGTCGGGGCTCACGATTCTCATGCTCGCCATGGTGGCGCACCGGCCCGGTCCGGGCCCGTTACAGGGCGGACACACGTCCCCGCAACCGCCCGCCGGGGGATGCGGGGCCGTCATCCTGGCAAGAACGGCGCGGGAGGGCGGGTGTCCGTCACGGACTGGGCGGTAGGAGTGATCGAGGCGATGGGCGGCCCGGGTGTCGCGCTCGTGTTGGCCCTCGAGTCGGTGTTCCCACCGGTCCCGGGTGAGGTGCTGCTGCCGTTCGTGGGGGTCACCGCGGCCGTGCACGGCCTGGGATGGTGGTGGGGGATCCTGTGGACGACGGCCGGCTCGCTGGCCGGCGCGCTGCTGCTGTACAGCGCCGGGCGTCTGCTGGGTGAGAGGCGAATGAGGGCGCTCGTCGCGCGCGTCCCCCTCATGGACGAGTCGGACGCCGACGCGGCCACGGTGTGGTTCGCCCGGTTCGGCCCGTGGGCCGTCCTGACGGCCCGGGTCGTGCCCGTCGTGCGGCACTTCATCTCGATCCCGGCGGGTACCCAGCGCATGCCGGTGGGGACGTTCGTCGCCGCCACGCTGGTGGGAAGCGGCGGATGGAACGCCGTGTTCGTGCTGACCGGCTACTGGTTCGGGCGCCGCGGAGGGGACGCGCTGCAGGGCTTCGTGGCCGTGTACTCCGTCGTCCTGGGCCTGCTCGGCGCCCTCGTCGTCGTGGGGTTCGTGACCCGGCGGTTGCGGGCGCGCCGCCGGGCCCGCCCCGGTCAGACCTTGCGGTAGCGGGCGTCCATCACGGAGTAGACGCCGAACAGCACCATCCCGATGCCGATGAGGCCCACCGTGATGCCGCCCCACGTGTGGTGCAGCACGCGCATGAGCGCGTCGTCGATGCCCACGGTCTCGCCCGCGTCGCGCAGGAAGGCGGTGCGCACGAGGAACACGCCGACCAGCGCGAAGATCACGGCGCGCGCGGCGTGGCCGATGCGCCCGAGCCAGAAGAACGGCCGCTCGATGGATCGGGGCATCTCGTGGGTCTTGGAGTACTGCTCGAAGTCCCCGCTCAGCGCGAGCTTGGCCTGGTACGCGCCAACACCGACGAAGGCCGCACCGGCGAGGCCCACGAGGAACGGGCCCCCCGGCCACGACAGCAGGTCGGCCGTGATGCGGCGCGGCGGGGTCTTGCGGTCGCGCCCGAGGAACGCGCCGATCGCGAGCCAGCAGAACAGGCTGTACGTCACGCCGCTCGCGACCGCCGCGACGCGGTCCTTGGCGTCGTAGCGCCCCTGCTCGGGGGTCCGGCCCACGATCGCCTGCGTGAAGCGCCAGATGGCGTACCCCGCCAGCCCGACGGCGAGGGCGATCACCAGGAACCGGCCGAACGGCTGCTGCAGCAGTTCGTGAATGGCGCCCTGCTGGTTGGGCGATTTCTCGCTTCCCTGGAGCCCGTTCGACAGGCGCAGGGCGAGGATGCCCATGAGGATGTAGATGAGGCCGCGGGCCGCGTACCCGGCGCGGGCCAGGCCCTCGAACGCCGTGGTGCGGGAGAAGTCCTCCAGGGGTTCGTCTACGTTCGCCATGGTGTGGGTAGCTTTCTGACGGGCCGGACGCATCGCCGGCGCGGTGACGGAACGGGGGTAGTCGTGGCGAGGATCGCGGTCGTGGGGCACTCGGGCAAGTCGTTCGGCGGCGGGCTGGACGAACTGCGCGAGGAGCTGACCCGGCGGGGGGTGGGGGATCCACTGTGGCTCATCGTGGACGACGGCGCCGAGTTGGAGGCCAAGGCGCGCGAGGCTGTCGACGCGGGCGCCGAGACGGTGTTCTCGTGGGGCGGCGACGGCACCGTGCAGTGCTGCGTGAACGTGCTGGCGGGCACCGGCGTCGCCCTCGCGGTCCTGCCGGCCGGCACCGCGAACCTCCTCGCCGAGAACCTGGGGGTGCCGCAGGACCTCGCCGAGGCCGTGGAGATCGGCCTGCACGGCCCGCGGCGGCGCATGGACGTCGGGCGGGTCAACGACGAAGCATTCGCCGTCATGGCCGGGGCGGGCCTGGACGCGAGGATCATCGGCGACGCCGACGATGCCGTGAAGGCGCGCATCGGTCGCCTGGCGTACGTGATCTCGGCCGCCAAGAACGCCCAGACCAAGCCGTTCGGCGTCAAGGCCGAGGTGGACGGGGCCGAGCTGTACGACGGCCCCGCCACGTGCGTGCTCATCGGCAACGTGGGTGAGCTGTTCGCCGGGTTGGAGGCGTTCCAGGGCGCGGAGCCCGACGACGGCGTCATGGAGATCGGCGTCGTCACGGCGGAGGGGGCGCTGCAGTGGCTGGGGACGGCCATGCGGGCTGCGTTCGGGGATGTCGCCGACTCGCCGCACACGGAGGTGGGGGAGTTCCGTCGCGGGGGGATCATCACGTTCGACCGCGACGTGCCGTTCGAACTCGACGGCAACGAGCGCGGCGTGGTGGACCGCATGGAGCTGGAGGTCGCGGCCGGCGCCCTGACGGTCTGCGTGCCGCCGGAGGGCGACGCCGAGGGATGACGGCCGCGGGGCATCAGCTCTCCCGCCGCTCGCGCGCCGCGATGGCGGCGCGCGTGGCGACCAGCGCCAGCGCGATGCACCCCACGCCCACGAGCGCCCCCGCGATGGTGTCGATGGGGTGGTGCATGCCGCGGTACATTCGCGACAGCGCCACGATGACGGGCAGGGCGACGGCGATCGGCCACAGCACGCGCAGGCGCGGCCAGCGGGACGCGACCACGAGCATGATCGCGCAGTAGACGGCCACGGAGGCCCCCGTGTGGCCCGACGGGAAGCTCTGGTCGACCGGCAATTGGGGGTCCAGGCGGCCGGTGCCGGGGCGCTCGCGGTGCACGCTGAGCGTCGTGATCCGGTAGACGATGAGCTCGGCGACCCCGGCGCCGCCGAGGAACGCGGCCACTCGGCCCCGCTTGAGCGCCAGCGCGATGGCCATGCCGATCAGGATGAGGGCGGGGAGCACGGGGGAGTCGCCGATGAGCGACCCCCATTCGCTCCAGTCGGTGCGGCCGGGGGTGCGGTGCTCCGCGAGCCACCGGGGGAACCGCCCGTCGAGGTTCCGCAGGCCTTCGGGCAGCAGCACGTGAACCAGCAGCAGGCCCACGCCGATGGTCAGGAGGGTCAGCAGAACCAGGCCCGCCAGGTAGGTGATGGCGTACACGGCGGCGGGGTGCAGGTTCCCCAGCCGGTCGGCTGCGCGCCGGGCGACGCCGGTCGCTGCCGGCCTCAGGAGGGGGACGTCGTCGTGGGGGGCCGTCGGGCTCATGGGCGGGTCCGATCGTCGTTGCGGGTCGGGGATTCGCGCAGGCGGCGGCGATGCTCGGCCCTCCCGGCGATGTGGCGTATGAGGCCCTCGGCGCCCGCGAGACGGGCGGCGAGCAGCAGGCAGAGCGCGGCGAGCGGCACCTCGAGGAGCGCCGCGGCGGCGACGGATCCCGCCCGGTCCCGTCCGGGCTGGGACGTCATCACGTCGAACCAGGCGTCGATCAGCAGGAACGTCGCGGCCGAGACGGCGGCGGCCTGGGTCCATTCCGATCGCCGGTAGAGGCCGATCCCGGTGAGGGCGAGGACCACGGCGAGGCCCGCGTCGAACCCCGACCAGGCCACGTCGTAGTTGTGGGACCGGTACCGCTCGGGGAGGGTGATCGCCAGGTACACGGACCACGGCACCATGGCGACGGCCATCGCGACGAACACGCCGGGCAGCCATCCTCCGAGCGGGACGCGCGGGGTCAGCTTGGGCTCCCCGTCGGGGTCGAGCTCCACGGCGCCGGTGGGGTCGGGGGGTGCTGCCGGCGTCACGGCGCGGCGTCCTTCGGGACGACGGCCGGCGCGTGCCGGTGGGCGGGGGTGCGCAGCAGCCACCGCCCCATGGCAATGCTCACGAGCGCCCACCACGTCCATCCGACGGAGAGCCCCGCCACGACGTCGGACACCCAGTGGACGCCGAGCAGCACGCGCGTCGAGGCCACGGCGACGGCGACGCCGGCCGCGGCTCCCGCGAGGGCCCGCACCGCCCGTGGCGACGACCCGCGGGCCAGCACCAGTGCGCACGCCGCGTAGAACGCCGCGGCCGTCGCGGAGTGCCCGCTGGGAAACGACGGGCCCAGCGTGGCCGCCTCCGGGTTCAGGACGGGACGCGCCCGGTCGGCCGCGTACTTGATGCTGGTGTTGATCGCCGTGGCCCCGAAAGGGACGATCAGCAGGTAGGCAGCCACCCACCAGTTGCGCCGTCGGGCCAGCTCGATGACCCCCACGATGACGCCGACGATGACGGTGTCCCGGGTGTCGGCGAGGTCGGTGATGTGGTGGAGGATGCGGTCGGACGTCGCCGTGTCGTGGTCGGCGCCCCAGCGGTTGACGGCCCCGTCGAGCTCGCGGACCCACTCCCAGCGGCGCACGGCCAGCCACATCACGGCCACCACCGCGCCGCCGACCACCGCCCCGACCGCCGCCACGACGATCAGCGTCAGAGCGGCCTGGTCGGAGCGCACATGGTGGCCGGAGATGCGCCCGAGCGACCGCCGCGCCGGCTCCAGCAGGCGCCCGAGCGCGCCCGGCGACAGGACATGGGGAAGCCGGGCCATCACCAGCCAACCGAGGGTAGCGGCGACGAGCGTGGCGACGATGAGGGCGACGTACGTCAGGGCGGCCTCTGAGGGGTCGGATGTGACGGCCACTGTCACATACCCGGCGGCTGCCCCGTTCACGCCGGCCCCTGGCCGCGCCGCTGCGTGGCGCGACGCCGCAGCGGTTCGGCGCCATCGCCGAGGGGACGGCCTTCGGTCTGCGGCGCCGCGTCGCCCAGGGGGCCTCGCGGACGTATGGAGGGATGCGTTTTGAGAGGGGTCGCCGCGCGTGGTCTACGCGGTCGGGGGCGCCCGGGGAGTTTCGCTCGCGGTGCGTACCATCGCGGGCGACGCCCCCCGGGGGGTTCGCCGAGGATCTCCCGCGCCACGATCCCGTCGGGCGCGTGGCCGACTACCCGCGCGCCGCTTGGGCGCGCAGGGCCACCGCGTGCATGGCGCCGAGCTCGCGCAGTCGCTCGGGGTTGCCCAGGCCGATGCGTTCGGCGATGGCCGCGGCCTCTCGGCAGCGCAGGCTCAGCGCGCGGCTCCGGGCGGCGATGAAGGTCGGACGGGTGTCGGGCATGCGGGTGGCGTCCTTGGTCGGTCGGTCGGTCCATCGTTCGGGGCCCCACCGTCGGACGGCCCCTCGCCGTTAACAGCGGCATGCCGGGCGGATTCCTTCACGCTCAGCGGGGCGACCTTCACGGCTTCTTCACAGTCGGCCCGCGAGGGCGGGGTCCACGGGGCGCGCAACGCGGGGAAACGGCGAACCACCGCCCGCGGCGCGTGGCAGACGCCGCGCCGCAGCGCTTCACGGCACGGACGGGGCCGCGAGAGCACCGGCGTGAGCCACGTCGCAGGCAGCCAGCCCCCGGCCGATAAAACGCGACTGAGCCGCCTGCCGACGCCGCGCACAGCAGGCTCTTGATGTCGACCGCGCGATGACGGAGCACCGCGCCAGGGCGAAAGCCGACAAGGGAAGCGTCTGAGTGCCCTCGGGCAACATCTGTTGGCGCGGCGGAGTTGGCAACCGTCCTACCGGCCGGGGCGCAGCCCGGTAGAGGAGGCGGTGGCTTGAGGCCGTGTGCGACATAACATCCATTCCCGTGCGCAGGCCGACGTGCTTCGGTGACGCGGCCGCGCCGCTCCCGGTCGCCGACATGCGACCCCGGCGGGTGACCGCTCGACCCGGCCGCCGGCGTGGTCGGTGCGCTACCCGCTTCTTGGCTGAACGTGGTTCAGTTGGTCGCGGCGACGACGGGACGATACTCCCGCGTTTCGGGCGACGTGTCGCGGTCGCCGTGCGGTCTCGTCCGGCGTACCGCACCGCGCTCGGGGCTCCGCCGTCCGGGGCGATCTGGCACCATCGCGGGCCATGCGCATCTCCGCCAAGGCCGATTACGCCGTGCGGGCCGCCGTCGAGCTGGCCGCGGCCGGCGAGGGCCCCGTGAAGGGCGACGCCATCGCGCGCGCCCAGGAGATCCCGTTGAACTTCCTGGAGAACATCCTGCGCGACCTGCGGACGGCCGGCATCGTCGCCAGCCGCCGCGGACAGGACGGCGGCTACTGGCTGGCCCGGCCGGGCAGCGAGGTCTCGGTGGCCGACATCATCCGCGCGGTCGAGGGACCGCTGGCAGCCGTTCGCGGTTCCCACCCGGAGGACACCGTCTACCCCGGAGTCGCGGCGCCCCTGCAGCGGGTGTGGATCGCCGTGCGCACCAACCTGCGGGCCGTCGCCGAGAACGTGTCGGTGGCCGACATCGCGGCGAGCGCGCTGCCGGCCGACATCGACCGCCTCGCCGACGACCCGGAGTCGTGGGAGACCCGCTGATCCCCTAGACCCGCACGAGGTCCTCCTCGGTATCCGGCTCCGCCGGCCGAGGGGCGTGCGGAGCCCGCACGTAGACGATCTGGCCCGGCTCCAGCTCGAGGGCGTCGGCCTCCGCCCTGGGCAGCTGGGCGGTGATGCGCGAGCCGTCGCCGCTCTCCATCTCGGCCCGCACCTCGAAGCCGAGGTGGACGATGCGCGCCACCTGGGCCTCGGTGGCGTCGGGCTCCGGGACGGCCGACACCACCAGCTCGTGGGGACGCACCAGGCCCCGGGGAGTCTCCGTGACCGGGCCGAGGAAGCGCATCACGAAGTCGGACGCCGGGGCGTCGTACAGCTCGCGCGGCCCGCCCACCTGCTCCACGCGGCCGTGGTTCAGGACCACCAGCGAGTCGGCCAGCTCCATCGCCTCCTCTTGGTCGTGGGTGACGAGGATCGTCGTGACGTGCACCTCGTCGTGCAGGCGGCGCAGCCACGCGCGCAGTTCGTTGCGCACGTTGCGGTCAAGCGCGCCGAACGGTTCGTCCAGCAACAGCACCGACGGCTCCACGGCCAGCGCGCGGGCCAGGGCCATACGCTGACGCTGCCCGCCGGACAGCTGATGGGGATAGCGATGCTGGAACCCGGTCAGCCCCACGACGTCCAGCAGGCGGTCGACCGTGGCGGCGGCCTTCTCCCTGGGCTCCTTGCGCACCGTGAGGCCGAACGCCACGTTCTGGCGCACCGTCATGTGGGTGAACGCCGCGTAATGCTGGAACACGAAGCCCACCCCGCGGTGGCGCGGCGACACGTGGGTCACGTCCTCGCCGGCCAGCGTGACGGTGCCCGCGTCGGGCACCTCCAGCCCCGCGATGATGCGCAGCAGCGTCGACTTCCCCGACCCGGAGGGACCCAGCAGCGCGGTAAGGGCCCCGGGCGTGACGTGCACCGACACCTCGTCGAGGGCCTGGAAGTCGCCGTAGCGCTTGCTCACGCCGGTGACCGAGATCATGCGGTGTCCTTTCGCCGTTGCAGCAGTGCCATCAGGCCGAGGGTCGCCAGGGCGATCACGGCCAGGAGTGCCGACGCGGCGTAGGCGCCGGCCATGTCGAAGTTCGTGTACCGCTTCTCCACCAGCAGGGTCAGCGTCTCGGTCTGGCCCGAGATCTTTCCCGAGACGATGCTGACCGCCCCGAACTCGCCGACCGCCCGGGCGGTGGACAACACGACGCCGTAGGCCAGACCCCAGCGGATGGCGGGCAGCGTGACGCGCCAGAACGTCTGCCACCCCGACGCGCCCAGCGTCGAGGCGGCCTGCTCCTGTTCGGTGCCGATCTCCCGCAACACGGGCACGACCTCGCGGGCCACGAACGGCAGGCACACGAACATGGTCGCGATGACGATGCCCGGCACCGAGAAGATGATGCGGATGCCGGCGTCGGCGAGCCAGCCGCCCAGCCACCCGTCGCGGCCGTAGACGAGGATCATCGCGAGGCCGACGACCACCGGCGACACGGCGAACGGGAGGTCGACCATCACGTCGAGCACCGGTCGCAACCGGCTGCGGCCCCTCACGAGCACGAGGGCCGCCAGCACGCCGAAGACCGCGTTCAGCGGCACCGCCACGGCCGTAACGAGCAGGGTCAGCCAGAACGCGTGCAGCGCGGCGGGTGTCGTGACGGCCTGCCACACGGCCACGGGACCCGGCTCGAACGTCTTGACCATCACCATCCCCACGGGGACGGCCAGCAGGACGCCGAGGTACGCCAGCGCGATGCCGCGCATGACCAGGCGACCGGCCATCAGGCCTCCCCCCGGTGGTCGCGCAGCCGCTCGAACAGCCGCAGCGCGAACAGCACGGCGAGCGCGGCTGCCAGCAGCGTCACCGACACGGCGGACGCGCCGCGGATGTTGTCGGACTCGATCTGCTTGAACGCGTAGACGGCCGACACCTGCGTGTCGAACGGGATGTTGCCCGAAATCAGCACGACCGATCCGAACTCGCCCACGGCGCGGGCGAACGCTAGGGCGCACCCGGAGACGAGCGCGGGCACCAGGTGCGGCAGGATCACCCGCCGGAAGATCACCGGTCCGGAGGCGCCCAGGGACGCCGCGGCCTCCTCGGCCTCGCGGTCGAGTTCACGCAGGACCGGCTGCACGGCCCGCACGCAGAACGGTAGCGTCACGAACAGCAGGGCCATCACCACGGCCCACTTCGTGTACGCGATGGCATCCCCGTACAGGGCCAGCAGCGTCAGCCCCGTGACCACCGTCGGCAGCGCGAACGGCAGGTCGATCACCGCGTTGAGCGCCCGCTTGCCGGGGAACCGGTCGCGCTCGAGCACCCAGGCCACGAGGAGGCCGAAGACCGCGTTCACGCCCGTGACGGCGAGCGACACGCCGAGCGTGAACCACAGCGCCGACAGCGCCTGCGGGGCCGTCGCCGAGCGCCAGAACGCGCCCCACCCGTCCTCGAACGCGCGGGACCCCACGGCCGCCAGGGGCAGCGCGACCATCAGGCTGAGCCACAGCGTGACGACGCCGACCGACAGTGAGGGAGTACGACGCCGCGCTGCCCGCCCCAGCGGGCGGGCCTGCGGACGGACGGCCAGGCCCGTCACTTCGCGGTCGAGACGCCGGCGTCGGCCTCGATCTGGGCGATCGAGCCCTTCTCCGGGTCGAAGAGCTCGTCGTTGACCTTCTTCCATCCGCCGAGGTCATCGATGGTCTTGAGGGTCGCGGGTGTGGGGAACCTGTCCGCGTTCTCCTTGAGCACGCTCTCGTCCACCGGCCGGTACCCCCACTCGGCGAACACCCTCTGGGCCGGCGGGCTCAGCACGTAATCCACGAACGCCTTCGCGGCCGGCGGCGCATTCTTGGTGGTGGCGATGTCGATGTCGATGCGCACGGTGTCGGGCGGGATCACGTAGTCGACGCTCTCCCCCTTCTTCTGCGCCGTCGTGGCCTCGTACTCGTACGACAGCAGCACGTCGCCCCGGCCCCCGGTGAACGTCTGCAGCGCCTCGCGGCCGGACTTGGGCTGCACCTTCACGTGGTCGTGAATGAGCGACTTCACGTACGGCAGCCCGCCGTGTGCGTACGCGCCGAGCAGGTTCCACTTCGCCGCACCGGAGGTGAACGGGTTCGGCGTGACGACCTCGACGCCGGGCTTCAGCAGGTCCTGCCACGTCCTGATGTGCTTGGGGTTGCCCTTGCGCACGATGAAGCTCACCACGGAGGTCGTGACCCTCCCCTTGTGCGGGCCCGCGTTCCAGTCGGCGTTCACCAGGCCCGCGTCGACCAGGCGGGTCACGTCCGGCTCGGTCGAGAACGTCACCACGTCCGCCGGCAGGCCGGCGGCGACGGCTCGGCTCTGCTCGCCGGACGCGCCGAACGATGTCGTGACCTTCACACCCTTGCCCGCGGTCGTCTTGTTGAACGCGGGGATCACGGTGTCGTAAACCACCTGCGGCGTCGAGTACGCCACCAGCGCGACGGTGCCGCCGGACCCGTCGGCCTCCGCGGCCGCCGCCCCCCCGCGCTCGTCGGACGATCCCCCGCACCCCGCCACGACGGCCCCCATGACCACGAGGGCCGCGAACGCGGGGACGTGGTGGGAAGCGCGGAACCGGCTCTTGGGCATGCGTACTCCTTATACGAGTGATCGAACGGCGTTATTTCTAGAGTGCCTTTCCCTCTTTGTCAAGTGTTTAGCTTGCCAAATGTCGCGCCCGGTGGCGAGGGCCATCCCCGGTGACGCCGGTAGGCTTGGGCTCATGTCCACGTACGCCCTCATCGCGGACCTGCCCGTGGTCATCGAGGGACGGTCCCATGTGCGCCTTCAGCGCCCGACGTCAAGCGGCTGGGACCGGGTGACGACCGAGATCCGCCTCACGGGCGGGGGCCACGAGGGCCGCGGCGAGGACGTCTGGACCGATCCCGAGCGCCACGATGACTACGCGGCCGGCCGCGTCCCCGACCTCACCGGACGCTGGACGATCGCGTCGCTTGGGGAGCGCCTGCAACGCGACGACGTGTTCCCCGGGGCGGCCGACCCGGGGGGACCCCTGTTTCGCCGGTGGGGCCTCGAGACGGCCGCCCTGGACCTGGCGCTGCGACAGGCCGGCCGCTCACTCGCCGATGCGCTCGGCCGCGCACCTCGGCCCATCCGCTTCGCCCAGTCCGTGCGTCTCGGAGAACCGTCGACGGTCGCGCCCGTGCGCGAGCGCCTGGCGCTCGACCCGGGCGCGCGGTTCAAGCTGGATCCCGTGGACGACTGGGACGACACCCTGCTGACGCAGCTCGTCGCGGAGGGCCCGGAACTGGTCCAGGTGCTCGACTTCAAGGCCCACTATCGCGGCACGGCCGTCGACCAGCACGCCGGCCCCGACCTGTACGCGCGATGCATCGCCGCGTTCCCCGCGGCGCTGATCGAGGATCCCGCGATGACTCCCGCCGTCCTGCCCGTGCTGCGGCCACACATGGACCGCGTCACCTGGGATGCGCCCATCCACGCCGTGGCCGACGTCACGGCCCTCGCCCACCCGCCGCGCGTCCTGAACTGCAAGCCATGCCGGTTCGGCGGCCTCCGGGCGCTCATGGACTTCTACGACCACTGCGACGCGCACGGGATCGCCCTGTACGGAGGCGGGTTCTTCGAGCTGGGCGTCGGGCGGGGACAGATCCAGTACCTCGCGTCCCTGTTCCACCCGGATGGCCCCAACGACGTGGCACCGCGCGGATACCACCCGCTCCATCCCCGTCCGGGCCTGCCCACCAGCCCCCTCGCGCCGCCCGACCCCGCCGTGCCCGGCTTCCGCCTGGCGGACGCCGACGCGTAGGGGCGCGATTCGGCACGGGGCTGTGACAGCGCCGTGACACCCGGGTGGTGTTTCGCGACGGGGTCAGGTCATAGCGTGGTCGCAGCCCCCCGTCGACCTCGCGAGCCCTGCCACATGCCCCGCCCCCTGTGTCAGCCCCCACGCGTCGCCCTCCGCCCGGCCCGCCTGCACGCCGCCGTGGCCCGCGGTGACGGCCCGTCCAGCGAGGTGGTGTGGGACGGATCGTCCTTGGTCTATCGCGCGTGGCGGGCGGATCGCCCGGGTCCACCCCTGCCCGCCGTCGTCCACCCCACCGACGCCGACTGGGACGACTTCTGGGCCGATCTCGACGCCGCAGGCGCGTGGAAGTGGCGCGGCCGGTACGACGCCCCGCACCACCGCCCGGATGCCCCCGGGTGGCTCATCCGCGTCCACCTGGGCGCCCGACTCCTCGACGCCTCGGGCCTCGCCGCATTCCCCGACGGGGCCGGGGGGATCCCCGGCCCGGGTTTTCGCCGTGTGTGCCAGGCGTTGGCGCGCTTGGCCGGAGGGCGCGCGTTGGGCTGACGCGACCACCGAGGCCCGTGGGGTGCCGAAACGAATATGTTCGGCGCCCGTGGTACCGTTCCCTTTCGTTTCAGCGATGCCTCGTCGACGGGAGTGCGCGCGAACACATGGAAGACCCCATCTCACATGCCATCGGCGGCCGTCGCGCGAAAGCGCTGATCGCCGCCGTCATCGCCGCCCCGGCCGCCGCCTTCCTGGTCGCGCCCGGCGCACAGGGCCAGGGAGGAACCCCGCTCGATTCACAGCGGGCGCAGGTGCGCGCGCTGGAGGCCAGCCTCATGGAGGTCGACGCGCAGGCCCAGGACGCGGGGGCCGCCTACTCGCAGGCCGACGCCCGCGTGAAGCAGCTCCAGGGACGCATCGCACGCAACACAAAGGAGCGCGCGGTGGCGCGGGTGAGGTTCTCGAAGGCGCAGGGCGTCCTGGCCCAGCGCCTCAAGGACCTGTACGAAACCGGCGAGCCGAGCACGGTCGAGTTGCTGGTGTCGTCCGGCAGCCTGACGGACGCCATCGACAACGTCGAGATCATGCGGCGCATCGAGCGGCAAGACCAGGCGGTGCTGCGCGAGGCTCTGCGCGAGAAGCAGCGCCTCACGCGCCTGCGCGCGGAGTTGGTGTCCGACAGGGCCGACGCGGCCCGCACGCGCCGCGAGATGCAGGCGCGCGTGCGCAGCCTGCAGAGCCTCGCCGCCCAGCGGGCGCGCCTGCTGTCGTCGGCGCGCACCACGCTGGTGTCGATGGAGCGTGCCGAGGCAGATCGCCAGGCGCGCGCGGCGGCCGCGGCCCAGGCGGAGGCCGTCGCCCGCGCGCAGCGCCAGGCCAGCGCCGTCGCCAGCGGTGAGGCGCCCCCGTCGACGGGCGCCCCCTCCCCCGACTCGCCACCCGCCCCGCAGACGTCCACGCCCAGCACCGGGGGCGCGCCGTCCCACCTGCAGCGCATCGCCCAGTGCGAGTCCGGCGGCAACCCGCAGGCCGTCTCGCCGGGCGGTCAGTACCGCGGCAAGTACCAGTTCGACCCGTCCACGTGGAAGGCGGTCGGCGGCAGCGGCGACCCCGCGGCCGCGCCCGAGGCCGAGCAGGATCGCCGTGCGGCGATCCTGTACAGCCGGACGGGCCCCTCGTCCTGGCCGGTGTGCGGCGCTCAGTAGCGAAAACTCCTTGACTGAGGAGTGACAACCGCGGATAGTGCGGAAGTCGACGGGAGGAGTTGCCGTGACCGCGTGGGTGCGGGGCGGACGCCGTCGTGTGGGGTGGTCCGGCCCAGCGGGTACGTTGGGTCGAGCGAGTAGGCAGAGACGTGGTTACCGGTGCCCGGGGGGACGCACAATGCGGAGCCCTGCACCGATGCGGTGACGACACTGGGAATGGAGGCGGATGTCCACGCAGCTCGGGGTCATGAAGAACGACGGTGAGCTTCGCGCGCTGATCGTGCGCGGCCAGGAACTGGGTTTCCTCGGTCTGGAGGAGGTCGCGGAGGTCCTCGATGGGCTGGGTCTCGACACGGAGGCCGCCGAGGAGGTCTATCAGCAGCTGGAGGAGGCCGGCATCGACCTGCTGGAGCAGGCCGACGCCAACGCCCGCGCCGCCGAGCACGCCGACGAGTCCGAGAGGCCCCGCCGCTCCAACACCGTCGTCGAGCAGACCACCGACGCTCTGCAGCTGTTCCTCAAGGACATCGGCCGCGTGCCGCTGCTGACCGCCGCTGACGAGGTCCGCCTCGCCAAGCGGATCGAGGCCGGAGACCAGGAGGCCAAGCGCCAGATGGTCGAGGCCAACCTGCGCCTCGTGGTGTCGATCGCGAAGGGGTACCGGGGCCGCGGCCTGCCGTTCCTGGACCTCATCCAGGAGGGCACGCTGGGTTTGGTGCGCGCGGTCGAGAAGTTCGACTGGCGCCGGGGTTTCAAGTTCTCCACGTACGCGACGTGGTGGATCCGCCAGGCCGTCACCCGCGCCCTGGCCGACAAGGGCCGCACCATCCGCATCCCCGTGCACGTCGTGGAGAAGCTCAACCAGATCAGCCGCGCCGAGCGCGTGCTCATCGGTCAGCTGGGCCGCGAGCCCACGGTCGCCGAGATCGGCGAGGCCGCCGGCCTGCCGCCGGACGAGGTCGAGGAGATCCTGCGCAGCGCGCAGCCCACCGTCTCGCTCGAGAAGCCGGTCGGCGAGGAGGAGGAGTCCGAGCTGGGTCGCTTCCTGGCCGACGACTCCACGGTGGCCCCCGAGGTGTCGGCCGAGGTCTCCCTTCGCGAGCAGGCCCTGCGCGAGCTGCTGGACCAGCTGAGCTACCGCGAGCGCCGCGTGCTGGAGCTCCGCTACGGCCTGAGCGGCGAGAAGCCCCGCACGCTCGACGAACTGGGCCGGATGTTCAACGTCACGCGCGAGCGCATCCGCCAGGTCGAGAGCCAGTCGCTGCAGAAGCTGGCCTCCCTGCCGGACTCGTCCCGGCTGGGGTAGAGCCCCGAGGGGGAGTGGCGCAGATCGCGCCCCTCCCCCTCGCCGTCAGTTGAGCGCGGGATCGTCCGGCATCAGGGCGATCAGCGCGAACGCTCCCCCCTTGCGCGCCACGACGCGGCGCCACAGGCCGTCGTGGTCGGTCGCGAACACGTCGTCAGGCTCGGCCTCCACGTCGATCCACGCTCCCTCGGCGATCTCGCCCTCCAGCTGGCCGGCACCCCACCCCGCGTAGCCGCCGAACGCCCGCGCGCGGCGCAGCATGGTGGGCAATCCCTCCTCGGGGGTGCGGGGATCCACGATGCCGACGGTGTGCACCACCAGCGTCGACGCCTCCTCGGGCATCAGGTAGTCGGCCAGCAGGATCACGGCCTCGGGCTGCACGGGGCCGCCCGAGTGGATCACCTCGTCTTCCGCCGTGAGGGACGACAGGGGCTCGGGCACCGCGTCCCGCACCCGCAGCGTGGTGGGCCGGTTCAGCACCAGGCCCAGCGCCCCCTCCTCGGAGTGCTCGAGCATCAGCACAACGGTGCGGAAGAAGTTCGGATCCAGCAACTGCGGCCCGGCCACCAGCAGCCTGCCGCGCCGGAAACGCGGCCCGTCGTCGGACGGTGGGACGCTGAGGTCGGGACCGTCAGCCACAACCGCCGCCGGGGACAACCGCCGCCGCGCGGCGGCGGTTCATCGCACGCACGCCGGGCGACGGGTGCGCGTTACTCCTGGGCGATGGCCGCCTGCCGGCGCCGCGACTGGGCCATGTTGATGATGCCGCCCAGCACGCACAGAACGAACGCGACGGCCAGCAGCAGCCAGAACACGTTCATGTGATTCCACAGCCGCTCCTCGGGGCCGAGGTCGCGGATGCCCCATCCGGTGCAGAACCACACCACGGCGGCGATGACGACGGTGCCCGCCGCCCGGAAGGGCCACGTGATGGGCAGGTAGTACGGGCCGTCGTTGTGCGAGGCCATGCGGGTCCTTTCGGGTCTGCGCAAGAAGAGGTGCTGCTCAGCGCAAGGTACCACGCGCGCCGGAGGTCTCCGGGCCCGCCCACCCCTCCGGGCCGGGACGCCTCTCCCGCCTGGCGGGTGACCTGGGTCCCTATTCGCGCGGAGGCGGCGGGTTGACCTGCCGGTCGGCCCAGGCCGCGAGGCCGTCGAGGTTGTCGCGGTGCCAGCCGAGCCAGTCCCACAGCTCCCGGGCGGGACCCTCCGAGACGGCCGACTCCATCGGCACCTCGGCAACCACGCGCGCCGCGGCCCCCTGGGCGCCGCCCTCGCGGAAGCCCGCCAGCGCGGCCTCCCCCATGCGCGCCCACAGGGAGTCGGCGACGTCGAACACGCCGCGCCCGGCCGAAGGCGCGCCGAAGTGCGACACCCCCACGATCGCCGGGTCCAGCCCCCGCAGGCGGGCGATGCTGGCGCGGGCGGCCTCCACGTCGATGTCGGCCGGCGGCGTGCTGGGATACAGGCCCGCGCCGCGCAGCTCGACGCCCAGCGCATCGCCGGCCATCAGCGTGCCCTCACCGGCCTCGAGCACCGACATGTGGTGCTTGGCGTGACCCGGCGTCTCGTACATCACCAGCCGCACCCCGCCGCCTAGGTCCACCTCGTGCCCGTCGGGCGCCTCCACGATGCGCTCGGCGGGGGTCGGGGCCAGGCCCCCGTACACGGGGGCCATGTCGCCGTAGACCACGTGGGACGCGGTGACCAGCCGCTGGGGGTCGGCCAAGTGGCGCACGCCGCGCCGGTGCACGTGCACGCGCGCGCGGGGAAAGGCCGCGGCCAGGTCGCCCGTGCCGCCGCAGTGGTCCAGGTGGATATGGGTCAGCACGATCTCGGCGAGGTCGTCGGGGCCGACGCCCGCGGCGTGGAGCGCGTCTCTCACCGTCGCGGCGCTCGTCTGGGCCCCGGGGTCCACGATCGCCACGCGGTCGCCCCGGACGACGCAGCACCCGGTGAGGCCCTCCCTCCCGGCCAGCAACGTGTCGATGATGCCGATGTGCGGCGCGAACTCGATCATGGGCCGAGTTTCGCATACGCTCCGGTCATGGACGACGCCACGAGACAGAGGGCCTGGGACGCCGCGGGGGCCGCGGCGGCCGCGCTGGTCGAGGACGGAATGCAGGTGGGGCTGGGCACCGGTCGGGCCGCCGCCGCGGGCGTGCGGGCGCTGGCGCGACGCGTGACCGATGAGGGCCTATCGGTGACGACGGTGGCCACGTCGCTGCAGACCGAGGCCCTGGCGCGGGAGCTCGGCCTCACGCTGGCGCCCCTCTCGCGCGCGTGCGAGATCGCGTTCGACGGCGCTGACGTCGTCACCCCCACGGGCCTGGTCATCAAGGGCGCGGGCGGCGCGCTGGTGCGCGAGCGCGTGGTCGACGACACGGCCGGGCGCTTCATCGTGCTGGTCGACGAACCCAAGGTGGCGAGCCACCCCTCGTCGTGGGGAACGCTGCCCGTCGCCGTGCTGCCGTTCGCGGCCGACTATGTGGCGGCGCAGCTGGCCGACCTGGCGCCCACCCGAAGGCCCGACCACAGCGACGACAACCTGGTGGTGCTCGACCTGCGGCCGCCGCAGGGGGCCGCATGGCATCCCATCATGGCCCGCGTCCGGGCGCTGCCGGGCGTGGTCGACGCCGGCCTGTTCGACGTGGCAACGGAGGACGTGTTCGTGGGCGAGCCCGACGGCACGTGCCGGACGCTGGCCGAGCTCATCGCGGAGGGGCACACGTTCGGCTGACGTCCCCCGGGGCCGCAACCGGCCCTCGACCCGCGACCCCGTGCAGCGGATAGCGTTGGACCCGATGCGCCACGCCCTCGCCGTCCCGATCGCCCGCGCCGCGGGGACGCTGTCGCGCCGCCTGGGCCGTGGGGGCGGCACCGCGCTTCCCGGCAAGGTCGTGCTGCGCCTCAGCCCGCGCGCCGTGGAGCACCTCGGGGCGGGCCTGCGTGGCGGCACGGTGTGCGTGTCGGCCACCAACGGCAAGACCACGACGTGCCGACTGCTGGCGGCCGCGCTGACCTGCGACGGGTCGGCATTGGTGGCGAACCCCGCGGGTGCGAACCTGATGAGCGGCGTGGCCGCCGCGCTGATGGCCGGCCGGCGCGGGCGGCCGCGACCGGACCGGGCGCTATTCGAGGTGGACGAGGCGGCGTTGCCCGAGGTGGTGCGCCAGCTCCGGCCCCACGCCCTGGTGCTGATGAACCTGTTCCGCGACCAGCTGGACCGCTACGGCGAGCTCGAGACCGTCGCGGCGGCGTGGCGCAGGATGGTCGACGACCTCCCGCCACAGACCACGCTGGTGCTGAACGCCGACGACCCCGCCGTCGCCGACCTGGGCCGCAGGCGATCGAGCGTCGTGTACTTCGGGGTGGACGACCCCACCGTCGCGACCCGCGAGGTTTCCCACGCATCCGACTCCACCCGGTGCCTCGTGTGTGCCCAGCCCCTCGAGTACGCGCGGGTCACGCTGGGCCACATGGGCGCGTGGCGCTGCCCCTCGTGCGGCGACGCGCGCCCCGCCCCGACGGTGCGGGCCACGCGGGTGAGCATCGACTCCACCCGCGGCCAGAGCATCGAATGGGCGACGCCGCGCGGCACGGCGTCAGCCACCCTGACGCTGCCGGGTGTGCACAACGCGTACAACGCGACGGCCGCTCTGGCGGCGGCGCTGACCCTCGGCGTGGCGCCCGCCGCGGCGGCCACGGCGATGGGCCGCGCCGGGGCCGCGTTCGGCCGGGGCGAGCGCATCCGCGTGCACGGGCGCGACCTGGTGATGCTGCTGGCCAAGAACCCGGCGGGTGCCAACACCACGGTGCGGACGCTGCTGGGCGACCGCGACCCGCTGCACCTGCTGGTGGCGCTCAACGATCGCACGGCCGACGGGCAGGACGTCAGCTGGATCTGGGACGTGGACTACGAGCCACTGCTGGACCACATCGACGTGCTCACCGTGACGGGCGACCGCGCACACGACATGGCCCTGCGGTTCGTCTACGCGGGCCTGCCCCGGGAGCGGGTGCGGGTGGTCGAGAACCCGTCGCGGGCGCTGGACGCCGCTCTCGCGGGGGTGCCGGACGACCGTCCGCTGTACGTGCTGCCGACGTACACGGCGATGCTGAGCCTGCGGGCCGAGCTGGTGCGCCGCGGCGTGGCGCGGGAGTTCTGGCGCGATGCGTGACGCCGACGCGGCCCGGGCGTTCGCGGCCGAGCACGCCCACTACACCGACGACCTGCCGCTGTGGCGGGCCGTAGCCCGCGAGCGCGGCGGCCCCGTGCTGGACCTCGGGTGCGCCACGGGCCGTGTCGCGGTCGAGTTGGCGGGCGACGGCGCCGACGTGTGGGCGCTCGACGGCGACCCGCACATGCTTTCCGAGCTCCGCCGTTTGGCCGGGGCACGCGGAGCGCACGTCGCCGCCCGCATCCACGCCGTCGCCGGCGACATGCGGGACTTCTCCCTCGACGTGCGCTTCCCCCTGGCGATCTGCGCCATGAACACGCTGCAGGTGCTCACGGAGCCCGCCGACCAGCTGGCCTGCCTGGAGCGCGTGCGCGCCCATCTGGCCGACGGCGGCGAGTTCTGGTTCGACGTATCCATGCCCGACGTGGCCGACATCCTCGACGCCATGGGCCTGGTGCGTGCCGACGCCGAGCACGCCGACCCGTCCATGGGCGAGCGATGGCTGCATTCGTCCTGGTACGAGGCGTACGACCCGGTGACCCAGACGGCCGCGTACTGCCTGAGGGTCGACCACGTGGCCGCCGACGGCATCACGCGCACGTCCGTGCGCCGCCACGAGGTGCACCTCTACACGCCGTCCGAGCTGGCGCACCTGCTGGCCCGGGCGGGGTTCGGCGTGCTCGAGGCGTGGGGCGGGTTCGCGGGCGAGCCGCTGGGCGACGGTGCCGGGCACCAGGTTTACCGCTGCGGGGTGGCCGAGTGAGCACCGTCCGTCTGTGCCACCTCTACCCCGCCGAGATGAGCATCTACGCCGACCGCGGAAACATCGCCGTGCTGCGCCGGCGCCTGGAGTGGCGTGGCATGACCCTCGAGGTCACCGGGGCGGGCCTGGGCGAGCCGATCGACGACACGTTCGACGTCTACTACCTGGGAGGCGGCCAGGATCGTGACCAGGAGGTCGTCGCGGCCGACCTGGGCCCCACGAAGGCCGACGCGCTGCGCAGCGCCACGGACGACGGTGCCGTGTTCCTGGCGGTCTGCGGCGGGTACCAGCTCGCCGGCCACGGGTACACCGGCGTGGACGGATCGCGCATGCCGGGCATCGGGCTCCTCGACGTCGACACCGTCGCGTCCACCGGGCCGCGCCTCATCGGCGACGTCATCATCGACGCCGAGCTGGACGGCGTCCATCGGCGGCTCGTGGGGTTCGAGAACCACGCCGGCCGCACGTCGCTGGGCGACGTCCGTCCCCTCGGGAGGGTGGTGCACGGCCACGGCAACGACGGGGCGAGCGGCGGCGAGGGCGCGACCCGCGACCACATCATCGGCACGTACCTCCACGGGCCGCTGCTTCCGAAGAACCCGGCGCTGGCCGACGCGGTGCTCGGCTGGGCGCTGGGCCACGCGGGCCACGACGCGGCGCTGGAGCCCCTGGACGACGCGCTGGAGACCCGCGCCCACGCCGTGGCCGCCTCCCGCGCCGGGGTGCGGCGCTAGGCACCCCCGCGGGGTCATCAGCCCGTCAGGATCTGCGCCACGCGGACGGACGGCGCGGGCCGTGCCGGGGGTGCGAGCGCGTCGTCGCAGGTGTGGGTGGGGGTTTCGTCCCACGTCCCGTACGGCCGGGGCCGCGGTGGGGATCACGCTCGGCGGGGCCACCGGCACCCACGGGGTACCCGGGCACGCCGGCCGCCGCGTGGATGCCCCCGGGCGGCTCCATGGCGCCGCCCGGGAAGGGGTCGTTCCGGACGTCGACCGGCACGGGAGCGGTCCTCCCGCACCCCTGCTTCCTCATGAGGTGCCGCTCGACCCGAAGCCACCCTCGCCCCGGCTGTCCGAGCCGGGCAGGACGTCGACCTCCACCGCGTCCCCCGCCCACACCGGCACCAGCACGAGCTGGGCGACGCGCGAGCCCGCCTCCAGCACCACGTCCTCGTCGCCGTGGTTGACGAGCAGCACGATCACCTCGCCGCGGTATCCCGCGTCGATGAGGCCGGGGGCGTTCGTGACGGTGACGCCGTGCTTTCGCGCCAGGCCCGAACGCGGCATGACCAGCCCACCCCACCCCTCCGGAACGGCGATCCCCAGGCCGGTGCCGGCCTCCGCGCGGCCCCGCGCCGGCACCGTCACCGCCCGCGTGCACGCCAGGTCGAGCCCCGCGTCCCACGGGTGGGCGCGTACCGGGACCCGGGCGTCCGGGTGCAGGCGGCGGACCGGCAGCGGCGGCGTCATCGGCGGGAGCGTACCCGCCGACGGCGCCGCCGGGCCTGGCCCCGCGAGCCCTCGTCACCCGGCGGGCCGGTGACGCGGCTGACGGATGGGGCGCCGATGGTGGTCCGGTGGCGGCCAACGGCGAGGACCGAGCCGGTGCCGGCCGGACCACCATCGACAACGTGCGTGGTCAGTGCACCCCGCGTCGCGAGTCGGAGGCCCGCGGCACTAGTGGACCATCACCGGCTCGCCGGCCTGCTCGTCGTCCTCGCCGACGACGCGCACGTGGTGGGACTCCGGCCTGCGGGGCAGCATCAGCGCCGGTATGAGCGCGAATGCCACGAGCGCCAGCGCCACCCAGAACGTGGTGCCGAACGCGGACGCTGCCTGCGATAGCCCCTCCATCATCCCGCGGGGGCCCAGCTGCTGCGCCACCGCGGGGTCGCGCTGGGCCGCGATGGCCGGCAGCGCCAGGTCGGCGTCCTTCAGGTGGCTGGTGAGGATCACCGACATCAGTGCCACGCCGACCGAGCTGGCGATCTGCTGGTTGATGTTCAGCAGGGTCGACCCGCGGGCCACCTGGTGGGGCTTCAGCGCCCGCATCGCCGACGTGAACAGCGGCATCGTGACGCAGCCCATGCCGAGACCGATCAGGAAGAGCGTGCCCATGATCTGCCAGTACGGAGTGCCCGCGCCGACGTGGGCCAGCAGGAAGATGCCGACGCACACCACGCCGATACCGACGGGGACGATGCGACCGATGGGCATCCGGTCGCTGAGCCGCCCGACCAGCGGCATGGTCAGCATCGCGCCGATGCCCTGGGGCGCCACCAGCAGGCCCGCGTGCAGCGTGGACTCGCCGCGCACCTCCTGGAAGTACGTCGGCACCAGCAGCAGGCCGCCGAAGAACGCCGAGATGTAGGCGAACAGCGTGATCATCGGCACGGTCAGCGTCCGCTCGCGCAGCATCCGCAGATCCAGCAGCGGGTGGTCGGCGCGCAGGGCGTGGACCACGAACAGCGCCATGAGCGCCAGCCCGATACCGGCGGGGACCCACACCCACGGATCGGCCGCCGTGCCCTTCTCGGGGATGGACGAGACGCCGAACAGGAACGACGCGAGGCCGGGAGACAGCAGCGCCATGCCCAGGAAGTCGAACGACTCGGACGGCTTCGCCTCGTCGGCGGGCAGCGCCCACCAGGCGTACGCCAGCGCGATGATGCCGACGGGCAGGTTCACCAGGAAGATCCAGTGCCACGAGACGGCCTCGATGAGCCAGCCGCCCAGCACCGGCCCGAGGATGGGGCCCAGCAGGATCGGGATGCCGAGGATCGCCATCAGGCGGCCCATGCGGTACGGGCCCGCGGCGCGCGTCAGGATGGTCATGCCCAGGGGCATCAGCATGCCGCCGCCGAGGCCCTGGACCACGCGGAACGCGATCAGCGCGTTCATGTCCCAGGCGGTGGCGCACAGCACGGAGCCGACGGTGAACATGGCGATGGCGGCGATGTAGAGGCGCTTCGTGCCGAACCGGTCGGCCGCCCACCCCGTGAGCGGGATCACCGTGGCAAGGGCCAGCGTGTACGCCGTGACGCTCCACGCGGCGTGCGAATACGTCAGCGGGGCGCCGGGATCCCCGAACACCTGCTGGAACGTGGGGAGCGCAACGTTCACGATGGTCATGTCGAGGATCGACATGATGATGCCCAGGACGACGACGCCGGCGATCCTCAGCACGGCCGCGTCGATGCCCCGGTCCTCGGGGGGATGGGTCGCCCCCGTCTCCTGGCTCATTCGGTGTCCTTCCGGTGGTACGTGGGGTGGTGCGAGAGCGCCGCGCCGAGCGCGGACTCGAGGTCGGCGGCGACGTCGGCGGGAAGCCGCTCGGCCACCGTCCGCATGGCGCCGCGCCAGATGTCGCGCTTGCCGGTGACATGGCCGAGCCCCTCGGCCGTGGCCGAGACCAGCCGCACGCGGCGGTCCTCGGCGCACTCCACGCGCCGGACGAGGCCCTTGCGCACGAGGTGGTCGACGTTGCGGCCCGCCGCGGCCACCGACAGGTCGAGGCGCTCGGCGATCTGCCCGATGGGCAGGGGCTTCGGCGACTCCCCCACCAGCAGGAGCACACGCGCCTCGGAGAAGTGCAGGCCCACGTCCGCGATGCGGTCGAGGGCGTCGTTGTCGACGACGGTACGCAGCGTGCCGAGGAACTCCTCCAGGCGGGCCACGAGCGCGTCGATGCGGGATGTGGTTGCGGCGTCGGTCATGTCGCTCGGGCGCAATGATAGCGTCTGTGCAACTATCGCGCAAACGCGTCCATTGCTTGAGCGCAGGGGCAGGTCTCCGGGGACGGCCTCCCGGAGGTCCCCGCTAGAGTCCCCCGTCGTGAACGACGCCGCCCGCCGCCTCGCCGACCGCACGCTCGCGCTGGTCGACATCCCGTCCGTCAGCCGTGACGAGGCCGCCGTCGCCGCCTACGTGCGGGGCGAGATGGACGCCACGGGTCTGGAGCGCCGCCACGACGACGGCGAGGGTTTCTACTGGGCCACACCCCGGCGCGACGGCGTGCCCCTCGTGCTGTTCGCCGGGCACCTCGACACCGTCCCCGTGCAGGGCAACCTGCCGGGCCGCGTCGAGGGCGGCGACGTGGTCGGCCTGGGGGCCAGCGACATGAAGGGCGGCCTTGCGGTGATGATGGAGCTCGCCGCCTGGATCGGCGAGGCCTCCCCCGCCCTCGCCGTCGACGTGGGCATGCTGTTCTTCACCCGCGAGGAACTGCCGGTGGCCGAGAGCCCCGTGCCGGCGATCTTCGCGGCGTGCCCCGAGCTGCGCGACGCCGACCTGGGCATCGTCATGGAACCGACCGACAACACCGTGCAGGCGGGCTGCATGGGCAACCTCATGGCCACCGTGACATTCACCGGCGTCAGCGCCCACTCCGCGCGCCCATGGACCGGCGAGAACGCCATCACCAGGGCGGTCCACGGCCTGTCCGCCGTGGTGGACACCCCTCCCCGCCCGGTCGTCATCGAGGGCATGGGGTTCACGGAGGTGTTGAGCGTCACCCGCATCCAGGGCGGCATCGCCGACAACGTCATCCCCGACCTGGTGGAGGCCCGGGTGAACTTCCGGTTCGCCCCCGACCGCGACGCCGCGTCGGCCGAGGCCCGCCTGCGGGAGCTGGTCGGCGACGCCGGGGAGGTGACCGTCACCAGCGTCGCGCCCGCGGGCCGGGTGCACGTCGACACCGCCCTGGTGCGGGCCCTCGTCGCCTCGGGAGGCTTCGCGCTCGAGCCCAAGCAGGCGTGGACCCCCGTGGCGCAGCTCACCGACGAGGGGGTCGACGCCGTCAACCTGGGCCCCGGCGCGACCCGCTACGCCCACAAGCGCGACGAGCGGATCGCCGTGGCCGACCTGGAGCGCTGCTTCGCGGCGTTGCGGCGGTTCCTGGCCGGGGACGCCGCGTGAGCGGGCCCGGCTTCCCCTTGAACCCCGTCCTGGCCGAGGTGGGCGAGTACCCGTTCCTGCGCCTCGACGCGGCCAAGCGACGCGTGGCCGCGCGCGGCGTGGAGATCATCGACTTCGGCGTCGGCGACCCGCGGGAGGCCACCGCGCCGTTCATCCGTGAGGCGCTGGCCGCCGGAATCCGCGAGACGATGGAGTACCCGAAGGCCGTCGGGATGCCCGAGCTGCGCGCGGCCATCGCGGACTGGATCGCCCGCCGCTTCGGCGTGCGTCTGGACCCTGATCGCGAGGTGGTCCCGACGCTGGGCTCCAAGGAGGCCGTGTTCTCGCTGGCGCAGGTGGTCGTTGACCCGCCGTCCGGCCGCGACCTGGTGATCACGACAGAGCCCGGCTACCCCGTTCCGGCTCGCGGCGCGCGGTTCGCCGGCGGGCGGGCCATGGCGCTGCCGCTGCACGAGTCCAACGGGTTCCTGCCCGACATCGACGCCGTGAGCGCGGCCGACTGGGCGCGGACGGCGATCGTGTGGGTGAACTATCCCAACAACCCCACGGGGGCGGTCGCACCCCTGGCGTTCTACGAACGCCTGACGGAGCTGGCAGCGACGCACGGGTTCCTGATCGCCTCCGACGAGGCGTACAGCGAACTCGGTCTGGACGACGCGAACCCCGTGCCGTCGGCCCTGCAGGTGCGCGACCGCAGCCGGGTGTGCGTCATCAACACCCTCAGCAAGCGCTCGTCCATGACGGGCTACCGCTCCGGGTTCGTCGCCGGGCCCCCGGCGCTGATCGACGCGCACCGGGTGTTCCGCCCCACCGTCGGCACTGCGCCGCAGGAGTTCGTGCAGCGCGCCGCCGTCGCCGCGTGGGGCGACGAGGCCCACGTGCGTGAGGCCGTCGCGCGCTACCGCGCCAAGCGCGAACTGCTGGTGCCCGTCCTGGAGGCGCGCGGGTTGCGCGTGGCCGCCAGCGACGCCGCGATGTACCTGTGGCTCCGCGTCCCCGAGGGCACCATGTCGGAGGCCTTCGCCACCGACCTGCTGGAGCGCGCCGGGCTGGTCCTGGCCCCCGGGTCCTTCCTGGGGCCCTCGGGCGAGGGATACGTGCGGATGGCCCTGGTGCCCACCATCGAACAATGCCGCCGCGCCGCGGCCCTACTGGAGGATCTCCCATGAGCATGGACGACCTGGCCGCGGACATCGACCGCCTGTACGAGATGCCCGCCGAGCGGGCGGCCGCCGAGGGGCGCGACCGCGTCGACGAGGCCGTCGCGGCCCTCGACCGTGGCGAGGTGCGGGTGGCCGCCCCCACGGCCGGCGGCGAGTGGGTGGTCAACGAGTGGGTGAAGAAGGCGATCCTCGTCTACTTCCGCATCCGCACCAACGAACCCATCGAGGTGGGCCCGTACACGTACTACGACAAGGTGCCGCTGAAGCGCGTGACCCCCGACGACGGCGTGCGCGTGGTGCCCCCCGCGGTGGCCCGCTACGGCTCGTACCTGGAGCCCGGCGCGGTGATGATGCCGTCCTACGTCAACATCGGCGCGTGGGTCGGCGCGGGCACGATGGTCGACACGTGGGCGACCGTGGGCTCGTGCGCCCAGGTGGGCCGCGACGTGCACCTGTCGGGCGGCGTGGGCATCGGCGGCGTGCTGGAGCCCCCGCAGGCCACGCCCGTGATCATCGGCGACGGCGCGTTCCTGGGCTCCCGCGCCATCGTGGTGGAGGGCGTCACCATCGGCCCCGAGGCCGTGCTCGGCGCCAACGTGGTGATCACGGCGTCCACGCCGATCATCGACGTGACGGGCGAGGAGCCGGTGGAGTACCGCGGCGAGGTGCCCGCCCGGAGCGTCGTGGTGCCCGGCACGCGCGCGAAGTCGTTCCCCGCCGGCGACTACCAGCTGCCGGCGGCCCTGATCATCGGCACGCGCTCCGAGTCGACCGACCGCAAGACCAGCCTGAACGACGCGCTGCGCACCCACGGGGTGGCGGTGTAGCGGCGCGGCGCCCGGCCGCCGTCACCGGTCGCCGGGCGCCCCCAGAGGGAGCTCCATCACCACGTGCGCGCCGACCGTCGGGATGTCGAACCGGGGGCCGACGACGCTCCATCCCTGGGCCTCGTAGAAGCCGACGGCGCCCGTGCGCGCGTTGCACCACGCCCACGTGCCGCCGTGGGCGCCGGCGTGGTCCAGACACGCGGCCAGCGTGGCGGCGCCGACGCCCCGGCCGCGCAGGCCGTCGGCGGTGGCCATGCCGCGCACCTGCCAGGCCGTCTCGCGGTGTGCCTCAGGGATGGGCGGCGCCCCGCCCGGCGCACCCGCGTCGCGCCCCCTGTGGAGGATCGTGGCGACCCCCACCACCCGCCCGTCGAGCGTCGCCGCGGCGTGAAACGCGTCGGGGTCGTCATCGCCGTCGAACACGGCGTCCTGGAGCGGGCGGCCGGCGCGCAGCACCGCGCGGCGTAGCTCGAGGACGTCTCGCGACGAGACGCGCCGGATCGCGCAGCCGCTCATCCGCCCTCGACGGCGCCGAGGATCTTCGCCACCGTGTTGCGGTTTCGCACGGTCACGACCGCGCCCTTGGGGAAGCGCACGAGGCGCTCGAGCGGCGGCGCCTTGCTGAGCCCGTCCGGGCACCACTGGTGCGTGAGCCCGAGGCCCGAGGCGCTCGCGACGTGGACCGCGCCGCCGCCGAGGCGCGGCAGGCCGCCCGTCGGCGCGTCGATGGGCGCGGCGGGTTCGGACGAGAACGCCGTGGCCATGCGGGCACCGTCCTTTCCGGCGGTCCACAGCGGGTTGTCGTCGAGCGCGGCACGCAGCGCCGCGCGGGGGACCGCCAGGGCCCTCACATCGCCGCCCGTCAGCCGCGAGGCCGCGTCGGCCACGCGCCGGGCCGCGGCGCCGGCCTGTGCGGCGGGAACCTCGACGACGACGTTCCCGCTCTGCAGGATCGTCTGTACGACGTCCATCCCGTCGTCCTCCAGGGAGGCGCGCAGGTCGGCCATCGCGACGCGGGCCGCGGCTCCCACGTTGACGCCGCGCAGGAGGACGGCAACGCGCGTCACGGCGGCGGGGTCGCCCCGTCGTCGAGCTCGCCGCGGTAGACGCGCTCGGCGGGTCCCGTCATGACCACGTTCAGGTCGTCGTCCACCGCGATCGTGAGGTCGCCGCCCGGCAGCGAGATGGTCATGGGGCTCACGCCCGCGCGGGTGCGCACGAGGGCGGCGGCCACGGCGCACGCGCCCGTGCCGCACGCCATCGTCGGGCCCACCCCCCGCTCCCAGACCCACACGGTGGCGTGGTCGGGGGCGTCCACCCGCACGAACTCAGCGTTGACGCGCTCCGCGAAGCGGGGGTCACCCTCGACCCTGGCCCCATGCTCGTACAGGGCGGTCTCGGGATCCTCCCCCGCCGCGACCTCGATCACGGCGTGAGGGTTGCCCATCGACACCTCCACGAACGCCAGCGTCTCGCCGCCGCCGGCCAGGGTCTCGCGTCGTTCGCCCGCGGGGAACGACGCACGGCCCATGTGGACAGCGACCGTGCCGTCGCCGCGCACGTCGACGCGCGTGGTCTGCTCACCCGTCAGGACGATGCCGTCGTCCGGCAGGTGGCCCCGGCCGGCCAGATAGCGCGCCACGATGCGGATGCCGTTGCCGCAGTTCTCCGCGATGCTGCCGTCGGCGTTCCACACCGTCATACGGGGGTGCCCGGCGTCCCACGAGACCTCCAGCACGCCGTCGGCGCCCACGCCGAAGTGCGGCTCGCACAGGCGACGGGCCCAGTCGGCGTCCATCGGGCGCGGCAGGTTGTCACGCTCGACCACGACGTGATGGTTGCCGGTGCCCTGCCACTTCTCGAACCTCATGGCCCCAGGGTAGAGGTTGAGGGTTGGCCGGTGGCGCCCGGCCGGGCATGCCGCCTCCCACGGGCCCGGCGGTGGCAGCCGCCCCCGCCCCGCTCGTCGCGGCGGCCGCGTCTCGGGGGAGGACGCCGCAATGCGGCGGCCCAGCGGCCGCCGGGACCCTCGTCCGCGGCCCGGCCGCCCACCGTCGCGACGCCCCCGCCGCGGCGTCAGGGTGCTGCGGGCACGGCGCCGGGCGGCATCGTGACCGCCGCGTGCCACATCCGCTCGATCACGGCGACGGCCGACTCCGCGGGTGCGTCGCCCAACGGCACGGGGGCCGCGTCCGGCATGCGCCGCAGCCACTGCAGCTGGCGGCGCGCGAGCCGCCGGGTGCGGGCCGCCAAGCGCTCGGGCAGGTCGTCCGGGTCGAGCGTGCCGCCGCGCATCGCGGCCACCTCCGCGGCCCCGATGACCTGCAGCGGTTCGCGCGCCACGCCCGGGGTTCTGAGCGCGGCCTCCAGCTCGGCCACGAGGCCCTCGTCGAGCTCGCGGCGCACGCGCCGGGCGATGAGCGCGTCGATGACCGCCCGCGGCCGCTCCAGGGCCACGAGCAGGGTCGGCAGCCGGTGCGGGGCGGTGAAGAGGTCCGTTGCGGTGGGCTGGCCCGACGCGGCCCGCTCGAGAGCGCGGGCAAGCCGCCGGGGGTTGGCGACGTCGACGGCCGCGTGCGCCGCGGGGTCGCGCCGGCGAAGCTCGTCCGCGGCGGCCTCAGGGTCCGCGGCCACCAGGCCGTCCGCCCACGCCCGCACCGCCTCGTCCGGCGGGGACGGAAAGGCGAGGTCGCACAGGGCGGCGCGCAGGTAGAGCCCTGTGCCGCCCGCGACGATCGGCACGCGCCCCCGTGCGAGGATGTCGTCCACGGCGGCGTGTGCCGCGACGGCGAACGCTCCGGCCGACGACGACCGCGTCAGGTCGAGGTCGCCCACCACGTGGTAGGGGACCTCCGCCCGCTCGGCCGGCCGGGGCGAGTCGGCCGCGATCTCGAGCCCCCGGTAGCGCTGAAACGGATCGCACACCACGATCTCGCCGTCCAGCCGCAGCGCCAGCCCGTGGGCGACGGCGCTCTTGCCGGTGGCGGTGGGCCCGAAGACGCCCAGCACCCGGGGTGCGGCGGGGACCGTCGCGCCCACCGCGGCTACGCGGTGACGTGGGCGGCCATCCGGCCGGCGAGCGTCGTGGACGTGGCGTCCGTGATCTCCACGGGCACTGTCGCCCCCGGCGTGGCATCGCCGGTGAAGTTGACCGCGATGTTCTGCTCGAGGCGCCCGCGCAGGCGCTGCGGGTCGGTGCGCGACGGGCCCTCCACCAGCACGTCGCGGGTGGAGCCCACGAAGCGCCGGGCCCGCTCGCGCGCGTGGTCCTGGACGTCGGCGATGAGCTCCTGGATGCGCTCGCGCTTGACCTCGGCGGGCACGTCGTCGTCCATCGACTCGCCCGCCTCCGTGCCCGGCCGGGGCGAGTACAGGAACGTGTACGCGCCGTCGTAGCGCACCTCGTCCACCAGCGACAGCGTGTCCGCGAAGTCGGCGTCGGTCTCGCCGGGGAACCCCACGATCAGGTCGGTGGTCAGCGACACGTCGGGGATGCCGTCGCGGATGCGCTGGACCAGCTCCAGGTAACGCTCGCGGGAGTACGTGCGCCGCATGGCCTTGAGGACCCGGGTGGACCCGCTCTGGGCCGGCAGGTGGACGTGCGCGCACACCTCGGGGGTTTCGGCCATGGCGGCAATGACGTCGCCGCGCATGTCCTTGGGGTGCGGGCTGGTGTACCGCACGCGGCGAATGCCGTCGACGGCCCCCACGGCGCGCAGCACCTCGGCGAACGTGGCGCGCTCCGCGGCCGGCAGGTCGCGACCGTACGAGTTGACGTTCTGCCCGAGCAGCGTCACCTCGACGACGCCGTCGGCGGCGAGGGCCTCGACCTCGCCCACGATCTCGGCGAGCGGCCGGCTGCGTTCGCGGCCGCGGACCCTCGGCACGATGCAGTACGAGCACACGCAGTTGCAGCCCACGGAGATCTGGACCCACGCCTGGAACGAACGCTCGCGTTTGGCGGGCAGCTGCCCCGAGAACGCTCCGTCGAGGCTGAACGCACCGACCGCCTCGATTCGCTCGCGGGCGATGAGCTCGCCCAGTCGGGCGACCTCTCCGGGGCCGAACGCGATGTCGACGAACGGGTAGTCGGTGAAGATCGCGTCCTTCTGGGACTGCGCCCAGCAGCCGCCCACCGCCACCACCGCGTCGGGCCGCTCACGCTTGATGCGGCGGGCGTCACCCAGGTTGCCCATGAAGCGGTCGTCGGCCGACCCGCGGATGGTGCACGTGTTGAACATGATGAGGTCGGCGCCGTCACGGTCAGCCGACGCCTCGTACCCGAGACCCTCCAGGACCCCGCGCATCCGCTCGGAGTCGTGGTCGTTCATCTGGCAGCCGAAGCTCGTGAGGTGGTATTTCACGGGCGGGAGTGTAGCGCCGGCCGCCCCGGGGGCGGTGTCAGGACGGCGGGCGGCCGGCCGCGCCGGGATGACTTGGGGCCGGGTGGCTGCCGCGCCACGCGAGGTAGCCGAGGGCCGCGAAGACCGCGGCGGTGACGAAGGCGTACACCGCCCCGCGCGTGTTTCCGACGGCGACGTCGTACACCCCCCACCCCACCATCAGTGCCGCCACGAACGCGGCCCCCCACACGAGCATGACCGCGATGCGGCGCTGGATCTCGTTCGCCAGCTCGACGCGCTGCTCGTGCGGGGTGGGCATCTCCGGCGCGGGCTACTTGCGGGCGGCCGCGTCGGCACTGTCGAGCACCTCACCGGTCTCGGGGTCCACCGTGAGGCCCGTCGGGGTGCCGGCCGTGGCGTTGAGGCCGGCGTCCTCGCGGATGCGTGCGTCGATCTGGTCGGCGATGTCCGTGTGCTCGTGCAGGAACGCCCGCGCCGCGTTCTTGCCCTGCCCCAGGCGGTCCTCGCCGAACGAGAAGTACGCGCCGCTCTTGTTGACCACGCCGCGCTCGACGCCGAGGTCGAGGAGGCTGCCCTCGTACGAGATGCCCTCGCCGTAAATGACGTCGAACTCGACCTGCCGGAACGGCGGGGCAACCTTGTTCTTGACGACCTTGACGCGCACCCGGTTGCCGATGCTCTCGGTGCCCTCCTTGAGGGTCTCGATGCGGCGGATGTCGAGGCGCACCGACGCGTAGAACTTGAGCGCGCGGCCGCCGGGCGTGGTCTCGGGCGAGCCGAACATGACGCCGATCTTCTCACGCAGCTGGTTGGTGAACACGCAGATGGTGCCGGTCTTGTTGAGCGTGCCGGCGAGCTTGCGCAGCGCCTGCGACATGAGGCGGGCCTGGAGGCCGACGTGGCTGTCGCCCATNNTCGATCTCGGCCTTGGGCACGAGCGCGGCGACGGAGTCGATGGCGACCACGTCCAGCGCGCCGGAGCGCACCAGCAGGTCCGCGATCTCGAGGGCCTGTTCGCCGTGGTCGGGCTGCGACACGAGCAGCTCGTCGACGTTGACCCCGATGCGCTTGGCGTAACCCGGGTCCATGGCGTGCTCGGCGTCGATGAACGCGCACGTGCCGCCGCGCTTCTGGGCCTGCGCGATGAGGTGGTACAGCAGCGTGGTCTTACCGGAGCTCTCGGGGCCGAACACCTCGACGATGCGGCCGCGGGGCAGGCCGCCCACGCCGAGCGCGATGTCGAGCGGGAGCGCCCCCGTGGGGATGACCGCGGTCTCGACGTTGGAGGCCTCGCCCATCTTCATGATGGAGCCCTTGCCGAACTGGCGCTCGATCTGCGCGAGGGCCGCTCCGATCGCCTGTTCCTTCTCCATTGTGGCCTCCTTGTACCTGGGTTCGGGGTGGGTGCCGTGGCCCGGGTCGCGTGTACCTGATGAGGCGTCTCACGCGGGCCCGGGGGACTCTAGTGGCACCCCCGGCCGACGACGAACGCATGTTCGCATACGTCCCGGACGGCACACAACCGCGGGGTGTGCCGAAACCCGCGCGAAAGGCGCGCGGGTCCGAGCCGGGTTCCCTACCCCGCGGGGGCGGCGACGGCCCGGCGCAGCGCGTGCATGGCGTGGCCCACCGACCGCTCGCGCACGGCCTCGCGCTCGCCCCGCAGCCTCAGGCGCGTGGTCTCGGTGCCGGCGGGGCCGCTGACGCCCACGAACACGGTGCCCACGGGCTTGTCGTCCGTGCCCCCGCCGGGGCCGGCGACGCCCGTCACCGAGACCCCGACGTCGGTCTCCAGAGCCCGGCGGACCCCGTCGGCCATGGCCGCCGCGCACTCGGCCGACACGGCGCCGTGACGGGCCAGGACGTCCCGGGGCACCCGGAGGAGCCCCTCCTTGACCTCGTTGGCATACGCGATGACGCCGCCCCGGAAGTACGCGGACGATCCCGCGCGGGCGGTGATGCGGGCGCCCAGCATCCCCCCGGTGCACGACTCGGCCACCGCCAGGGTCCAACCGCGCCGCCCGAGCTCGTCGGCTACGACGGCGTCGGTGTCGCGCCCGTCGAGCGACACGAGGTCGTCCCGGTAGCGGGCGGCGAGGGCGTCGGCCAGCGCATCGACGCGCCCGGCACCGCCGGCCTGGCGCAGCGTCACCTCCACCTCCCCCGCGCGGGCGCAGATGCCCATGCGCAGGCCCTCGAACAACCCGGCGGGAAGCGTGCCGAGGTACTCGGTGAGCTCGGACTCGAGGAGGCCCGCGACGCGCACGACGCGTCCGCCGCCCCCGCCGGCGCGCGCCAGGAGCGCGTCGAGCGGCGGGTGGGACGCCGCCCAGCGCCACCCCGGCACGCACTCCGACGGCGGACCCGGCAGCACCACCACCAGGCGGCCGTCGCCCGCGGGGACGACCGCGCCGGGCGCGGTACCGGTCGGGGGGATCGGGGTGGCGTCGCGCGGGATGGACGCCTGCTTGGCCACGGACGCGTCGCGAACGTGGGCCGCGATGGCCCCCCAGCGGCCGTACGTGGCGCTGCGAGCGCGCACCACGTCGGCGGTGGGCCCGTGCAGCTCGAGCGGGCGCCCGGTGGCGTCCCCGACCGCCTGCATGGTGAGGTCGTCGTGCGTCGGCCCGAGGCCGCCGGTAGTGACGACCAGGTGGGCGCCGTCGGCGAGGGCGCGGCGGGCGGCCACCTCGATGTCGCCCCCGCGGTCGCCGACGAACTCGACCCGCTGCATCTCGACGCCCGCCGCGTACAGCTCGCCCGCCAGAAAGCGGCCGTTGCGGTCGCCCACCCGACCCTCCAGCACCTCGTCGCCGGTCACGAGCACGACGGCCCGCACCGGCCCCGCCGGAGTGCTCAGTTGCCGGCCTTCTCTGGCACGACGCCGTTCTGGTCGACCGTGAACGCGGCCACGCTGCCGGTGAAGCGCCGCGTTTTGCCCTTCACGGTGACGCTGAGCCCCGGTGCGTTGTAGGTCCGCACCCACAACCGGGTGGTGATGGGGAACGACTTCGTGCCGCCGCTCTTCAGCAGGCCTGCCCATACCTGGGCGCCCGCCGACGTCTCGCGGTGCACCTCCACGAACGACCCCGTGTCGCCCTCGCCGCGCAGCCGCACCGACAGGGGCGCTGCGACCTCCTCGCTGGCGCCCGATCCCGCCGCCTGGGCGGGGTCCTTCGCGGGCGGCACGAACGGCGTCTCGGGGGCCGGGTCGCCCATTCCCTGCATCATCAGGACGCCGATGACGACGGCCCCGCCGAGCCCCAGCCAGCCCAGCTTGGCCTCGGCGCTGCGGCCGCCGCGGGCGCGGGAGCGCCGCCTGCGGGCGCGGGCGCGCTGGTGGCGCTCTTCGCGGCGCCGTTCCACGTCGGTCCCCGCCCCGAAGCGGTGCTCGTACTCGTCCATGAGCAGCCGCCCGTCGAGCCCCAGGTAGTCGGCGTACGTGGTGAGGAACCCGCGCACGTAGGCCGGTGAGGGGAGCACCTCGAAGTGCTCCTCCTCGATGGCCCGCAGATACTTGGCGCGGACCTTGGTGCCCACCTCGCATTCGCTGACGGTCAGTCCGCGGCGGAGTCGGGCTTCTCTGAGAGTGTTGCCGATCTCGAACATGGGCAGGGGCTCTCGCTCGGGGCACGAGTCCCCGCAACGGTAGCACCCTCCGCATGCGCCGCGACCCGGGCCCCGGGGCGCGCCCTCGGCTCACTCCTCCATGTCGGGGATCTCCATCTGGGCCGGCCCGTCCGCCTCGGCCGCGCCCGCGCGCGGCAGGAAACGCGGCAGGTCGTGCTCGCCGATGAGGACCGTGCGGGGCTTGGAACCCTCGTGCCCCGACACCACGCCCAGCTGCTCCATGGCGTCAACCAGCCGGCCCGCGCGGGCGTACCCGACGCCCAGGCGGCGCTGCATCAGCGAGACGGACGCCGTGCCCTGCTGCACCACCAGCTCGATCGCCCTGGCGAGCATCTCGTCGGCCTCGGGGTCGGGCTCGGCGTCGGCCTTGTCGGGCGGCCGCTCCAACAGCTCGTCCCGCATCTCGGGTTTGCCCTGCTTGCGCCAGTGCTCGGTGATGGCCATGATCTCGTCCTCGCCCACGTACGCCCCCTGCAGGCGCTGCAGGCGGCTGGTGCCGACGGGGCGGAACAGCATGTCGCCGCTGCCCAGGAGGCTCTCGGCGCCGCCCGCGTCGAGGATGACCCGGCTGTCGACCTGCGACGACACGGCGAACGCGATGCGAGACGGCACGTTCGCCTTGATCATGCCGGTGATGACGTCGGCGGACGGGCGCTGCGTGGCCAGCAGCAGGTGGATGCCCACCGCGCGGCTCTTCTGGGCCAGGCGGATGATGGCGTCCTCCACCTCACCCGGCGCCACCATCATGAGGTCGGCCAGCTCGTCGATGACTACGAGCACCATCGGGATGGGGGTCTTGCCCTCCCCCGCCCGCACGGCGTTCCAGTCGCGCAGGTTGCGCGCCCGCGCCATGCCCATAAGCTCGTACCGGGTTTCCATCTCGCGCACGACGTTGGCCAGCACGGCCGACGCGTCGCGCATGTTGGTGACGACGGGCGTGATGAGGTGCGGGATGCGCTCGTAGTGGTTGAGCTCGACCTTCTTCGGGTCGATCAGGATCATCCGCAGGTCGGCGGGGCTGGAGTGCAGCAGGATCGACGCCAGCAGCACGTTGAGGCACACGCTCTTGCCGGTGCCGGTGGAGCCCGCGATCAGCAGGTGCGGCATGCGGGCGATGTCGAGGTAGACCGGCTTGCCCGAGATGTCCTGGCCCAGCCACGCCATCAGCGCGCTGGAGTCGGCCGGGAACGGCCGGTGGATGTCGCCCAGCGTCACGAGCGACGCCTCGGGGTTCGGTACCTCCACGCCGACGGCCTGCTTACCGGGGATCGGCGCGATGATGCGCAGCTCGTCGCGGGCGGCCAGGGCGTACGCGAGGTCGTCGCGCAGCGCGCTGATGCGCCCCACCTTCGTGCCCGGCGCCAGCTGCAGCTCGTAGCGGGTCACGCGTGGCCCGCTGACCGCATCGCTGACCGTGGCCGTGATGCCGAAGTGCCCCAGCGTTTCCTCCAGGCGCCGGGACGTCTCGCGGATGACCTCGGGGGCGACCCGCCCCGGTCCGCCGGTGCGCTTGAGGATGCCCGTCGGGGGCAGGCGGTAGCGGCGCACGGCCAGTTCCGCGTCCGGGTCGTCGTCCCCGGACGGGTTGCGGTGCTCGACGCCGTCGACGCGGTGCGGCACGAACGGCGGGATCGGGTCCTCCCCCGGCTCGGTCTCGTCGTGGCGCGGGTCGCCGGGGTCGCCCGGGCCCTCGTCGCCGTCCACGACGCGGCGCGGGATGGGGGGCGGCACCAGCCGCGAGCGGTCCATGGCGCCGTGCGCCACCGGCGGTTCCTCCGCCAGCGGGGACTCGGCATCGTCCCCCACGGGCATGTGGGCGTCGGGCGCGTCGTCGTCAAGCGGGTGGCGCGTGGTCACGGGGTGCGCGCCGAGGGCGGGCGACGGCGGCATGTGGCCGTCGGCGCCGAACAGGTCGGGGAAGACGCCGGCGCCGTCCACGAGCGTGTGGGGGCGGGCGGCGCGGCGGCGCCGGGCGCCGGTGAACGTGGGGTCGCGGTCGATGGCGGTGCGCACCAGCGTGTGGCTGCCCCGCAGCGCCGTGACCGTCGCGGTGGAGACGCCGCGTCCCACCGTGGCGCCCGCCCGCGCCGTGACGGTCCCCGAGCGGCGCGCCATCGTGGCCACCGACGCCCCGGTCAGCAGCGTCACGGCGGCCAGCGCCCCGATGACGACCAGCAGGCCCGTGCCGATGCCGCCCATGAGGTGGGCGGTGACGAAGTAGAGCGTCTCGCCCACGAACCCGCCGAGCGCCTTCATCGTGTGCGCGTCGAACCATCGCTCGCGGGTGGCGCCCCCCAGGCCGAACGAGCCCGCGGCGGACGCCAGGCACGCGGTCAGCACGCCGATGCCGGCGCCCATGCGGGCGGGCGGGGCGTCGATGATGGGGTGGTCGATCAGCAGCAGGACGCCCGCCGCGATCAGCGCGACCGGAAGCGCCCACACCAGGCGCCCGACCCCCAGGCGCGCGGCCGACTCGAGCCAGCCGCCCAGGGGGCCCACCCCGACGCCGAGAAACAGCTGCACGCCGAGGAACGCACCGACGGCGATCACGCCCATGGCGGCCAGCTCGCGGTACTGCTCGGGGGCGGCCACCGGGGCGCTCTGCCGCCGCGCGGCGGGCCTGGTGCGGTTGGTGGTCTTGCGGCGGGCAAGCGGAGTGCTCACGTGCGGCGATGCCTTTCACGGCGCGGGACGTCGGCGTTCCCTGGGACACTTCGCCCGTGTCCTTCACATCCCTGCCCCTCTCCCCCGCCGCCCGCCCCGCACCGGGGTGCGGATGTAGCATCGCCGCGTGAGTCGTGCGCCGCGCGGGTAGGGACCCCCGTGCCCACGCAGAGGAACCGGAAAACAAAAGGAGCACCATGCCGTTCGAGCTTCCGCCCCTGCCGTACCCGAACGACGCGCTCGAGCCCCACATCGACGCGCAGACGATGGAGATCCACCACGACAGGCACCACAAGGCCTACGTGGACAACGCCAACAAGGCGCTTGAGGGCACGGAGTGGGCCGACAAGCCCGTCGAGGAGATCCTGAAGAACCTCGACAAGCTGCCGGCCGACAAGCAGGGCCCCGTGCGTAACAACGCCGGCGGCCACGCCAACCACACGCTGTTCTGGCAGATCATGGGCCCGAACGGCGGCGGCGAGCCGTCGGGCGACCTGAAGGCGGCGATCGAGTCCGCGTTCGGCTCCCTGGACGCCCTCAAGGAGAAGATGAACACGACGGGCGTGGGCCGGTTCGGCTCCGGCTGGTCGTGGCTCGTGGTCGACGGCTCGGGCAACCTCGAGGTCATGTCGACCCCGAACCAGGACTCCCCCCTCTCGGAGGGCAAGACCCCGGTCCTCGGCATCGACGTGTGGGAGCACGCGTACTACCTCAAGTACCAGAACAAGCGCCCGGACTACCTCGCCGCGTGGTGGAACACGGTGAACTGGGACGCCGTGGCCGAGAAGTACGCCGCGGCGAAGGGCTGACACCGGCGGGGGCATCCTGGCGGCGGCCTGTGGTCGACGCCGGGATGCCGTCTCGCGTGATCCCCCTCTCGAAGTACCACGTCCCGATCGCCACGCCGGGAGTGCGGTCCCTCACGCCCCCGTGAGGTCTCGATGGCCCAGGGGGTTCGCGCCCGCATCCGGCGCATTCGCCTGACGGCGGTGCGGATGGCGATGCCGGACGCCCCGGGGATCCGGCTGGCCGCGCCGGGCCACGACGTGCGGGTGCCGACGTGGTGCCAACGGCCGCGCGACGCATCGCCGAGGTGCCCGCCGCCTGATCCGCGGGATGCGTCGCGCGAGGCCGGACGCTCTCCGCCGTCTGGGAGACGCGGCGGGCATCCCTCGCGTGCCGGTGACGCCGGGGACCCGCTGGGCATCGTGTGCCCGCGGGTGGCCTACCGGTACCCGCGGGCCCTCGCGCCGGACGTCCACGCGCGGTGCGCCGGCGACGCCGCCTCCCGTGGCCGCGTCTGCGGCCGGCCTACGCCTCCACCACCACGGGAAGCACCATTGGACGGTGTCCAGTGCGCTTCTTCAACATCGTGGCCACGGCGTCGTGCAGCTGGTGCTGCACCACGGTGAGGTCGTCGACGCGCTGCGGGCCGGATCCGGCCAGCGAGCGTTCCACCGCCAGGCGGGTCTCGGCCATGAGTTCCTCGTCGTCGGCCGACGAGAACCCACGGCAGATGATCTCCGGGTCGCCGATCAGCCCGCCGTTCTCCACGTCGACGGTGGCGACGATGATGACGACGCCGTCGTCGGCCATGTGACGCCGGTCGCGCATGACCTCGTCGGCGACGTCGCCGATGCCGAGGCCGTCGACGTACGTGAGGCCCACGGGGATGTGTTCCACGACGCGCCCGCCGCGGTCGCCCACCTCGAGCACGTCGCCGTTGTCGATGCAGAACACGTTGTCGGGCGCCACGCCCGAGCGGACGGCGAGCTGCTTGTGGGCGCGCTGATGGCGCGCCTCGCCGTGGATGGGGGCCATGTACTCGGGCCGCAGCAGCTGCAGCATCCACATGAGGTCCGCCGACGTGCCGTGGCCGGACACGTGGATGCCCGGGTGAGAGCTGGGCGTCACGAACGACGCACCGATGCGCACCAGCCGGTTGATGGTGTCGTTGACCGCCAGCTCGTTGCCCGGCACTGTGCGACTGGAGAACACCACGGTGTCGGTCGGGTGGATGGTGACCTGGTGGTGCTCGCCGCGGGCCATGCGCGACAGCGCGGCCATGTATTCGCCCTGGGAGCCCGTGCAGATGATGACCTGCTCGTCCAGCGGGTAGTTCTCCAGATCGCGGGGCTTCTTCACGATGGACCCGGGCGGCACGTCCATGATGCCGAGGTTCGTCGCGATGCCGACGTTGCGATTGAGCGAGCGGCCCAGCAGGCACGACACGCGGCCGTCGTCGTACGCGGCCTGCACGGCCTGCTGGACGCGGTGGATGTGCGACGAGAACGTCGTGATGATGACCCGGCCGGGTGCCGTGGCCATCAGCCGCCGGAGCTCGCGCCCCACGCCGGCCTCGCTCTGGGGCGCCGCGGGGTCCTCGGCGCACGTCGAGTCGGCCAGCAACAGCATGACGCCGTCGGCTCCCAGCTTGGCCAGGGCCGCGACGTCGGACGTGGGCGTGCCCGCGACGGGCACGTGGTCAAACTTGAAGTCGCCGGTGTGCACGACGGTGCCGGCGGACGTGTGCAGCGCCACGGCCAGGCAGTCGGGGATGCTGTGGGTGAGGCGCACGAACTCGGTGCGGAACGGGCCTATCGTGGGCCCCTCCCCCGGGCCGACCTCCTCCAACTCGACCTTGTCGAGCAGCCGGTGCTCATCGAGCTTGCTGCGCACGAGGCCGATGGTGAACCTGGGTCCCACCACGCGCAGCGGGCCGACGGTGCGCACCAGGTAGGGCAGCGCGCCGATGTGGTCCTCGTGGCCGTGGGTCAGGATCACCGCCTCGAGGCGGTCGATGTTGTCTTCGACGTAGCCGAAGTCGGGCAGCACCAGGTCGACGCCGAGCTGGTCGGGGTTGGGGAACGTCACGCCGCAGTCGATGACGACCATGCGGCCGGCGTGCTCCACGACGTACATGTTGCGCCCGATCTCGCCGGTGCCGCCGAGGGCGACGACGCGGACGGACGAATCGGTGGGCACGGGGGTCAACGCGGCCTCCTGCGGTCGGGGTCGGAGTGCCGCGTCATGCGAGGTGTCTCACGCGTGGGCCAGAACTCCATGGGCTTCGAGGACCGGACGCAGCGCGTCGCGCTCGGCCGGCGTGGCCGGCACCAGCGGGAGGCGCATCCGGTCGGAGGGGATGATGCCCGTCATCTCCATCGCCGCCTTGACGGGCAGCGGGCTGGTGATGGCGAAAAGGGCGGCGTACAGGCCGGCGAGCTCGGCGTCGGTGGCGCGCATGGCGTCCATGTCGCCGTCGCGGGCGTCGGCGGCCATGCGGGCCATGGCGGGCCCCACCAGGTGGGAGGCCACCGAGATGACCCCCGCCCCGCCGCGCTCGAGGACGCGGGCGTAGAGGTCGTCGTTGCCGGCCCACACCGAGAACCCGTCGACGGCCATGACGGCGTCGAGCTCGTCGAGGTCGTTGTGGGCCTGCTTGACACCCACCACGTGGGGGATGTCGGCGATCTCGGCCAAGAGGTCGGGAGGCAGGTTGAGCACGCTGCGGCCGGGGATGTTGTAGACGATCACGGGCAGGCCGACCTCGGCGATGCTGGCGAAGTGGGCGACGATTCCCGCCCGGGGCGGCTTGTTGTAGTACGGCGTGACGGCCAGCACGGCATCGGCGCCGGCCGCCGCGGCCTCGTGCGTGAGGCGCACCGAGTGGGCCGTGTCGTTGGTGCCCGTGTTGGCGATGACCACGGCGTCGCCCGCCTCGCGGCGGCCCAGGCGGTAGAGCGCGATCTTCTCGTCGTCGTCGAGCGTGGACGCCTCACCAGTGGTGGATGCCATCACGACGCCGTCGGAGCCGTTGTCGAGGCAGTGGGTGATGAGCCGCGACGCGGCGCCGTGGTCGACGCGGTACCGGTCGTCGAACGGCGTCACCAGCGCGGTGAGGATGGTTCCCAGGTCCACGAAAGCCAGGATACACACCGGGTTCCCGGGCGCCCGCCGGCCGGACCGGGGCGAGCGGCCCGTCCGGACGGACGGGCCGCTCGGGGCGGCCCGCCGGAGTCCCCGGCGGGCGTCACCGTGGGAGTGCTATCCGACGCAGACGACGAACCCGGTGACGGGGACGCTGTTGACCACCTTGCCGCGCAGCTTCAGCGCCCAGCCGTGCGAGCGGGCCTTGCCGTCGCCGTCGGTCGTGACGTGCGGGTAGCTGGCGATGATGTCGGCCTCGGAGCTGGTGTTGACGTAGCCGCCGCCGCCCGTGGCGATCGCCGTGGCGGGGTTGCAGGCGACCGTGATGGTCTGCTCCACGCCGATGGCGCTGAACGTGACGGTCGTGGTGTCCTGCACGACTCCGTACGCCGCGGTGGACCCACCCGCGGGACCCTGCGGGCCCTGGGGGCCGGTGGGGCCGGCGGGGCCCACGGCGCCGCGGTCGCCCTTGGGGCCCACCGGGCCCATGGGGCCGTCGAAGCCGCGGGGCCCCGTCGCGCCCTCGCCGCCCGCCTGGCCGCGGGGACCGGAGGGGCCCGCGGGACCGGCCGGGCCGGCGGGGCCCGCGGCCCCACGGGCGCCCGTGGAGGCCTGGGCCGGGCCCGCCTGCAGCGACTGCACGGTCTTTCTCTGTACGGCCACCGCGGCCGTCAGCTTCTTGACCTGCTTCTCGAGCGCGGTGACCTTCTTGGCCAGCGCGGCGGGCGCCACCCCCTTCGCCCCCTTGGTGGCCTTCGGGGCGGCGGTGGCGCCGCCCACCACGGCGGCACCGGACACGGCCACCGCGCAGGCCGCCGCCGTCAGCGCGGCGCGCCGCGTCGAGTTGGTTCGCATAGAGAGGTCTCGCCCCCTTGTGTGGACACCGCCGGCTCCGGACGATTGGCCGACACACGATGGATCGGCACGCGATGGGCCCGTCTCCTCACGCGTCGTGCGTGAGGAGACGCGGGGCGGCGGCCCCAAGGCGTTCACGCGTGCGGCAGCCGCCCCCGCGCGCCGCGCAGCGCATCGAGCGCCCGCTCCCGCTCTCCCGGCCCCAGCGGGGCCCGCACAACCGCCTCCGCCTCCCGGGCCAGCGCGTCGGCTATCGCCGGGACGTCGCCGGGGGCGTCCGCCGCCCGGTGCAGCGCCTCCACGTACGCGTCGAACAGCAGGACCCGCTGGGGCCCCGTGGGGGTGCCGGTGGCGTGCTCGCGCAGGCGGGCCACCTCGCGCCCCCACCGCGGCGCCGGGGCCCGCCCGCCGCGGGTCGTGCCCAGGCGCGCCAGGATCACGGCCGACAGGCGCGCGGGGGCCCCGCCCATGCGTTCCCCCGCCCCGCGCACCTGGGCGATGAGCGCCTGCTTCTTGGCGTCGTTGGCGGGGTCGGCCAGCCACTCGCGGCCGGCCTTCAGCAGCGCCGCCGCGACCGCGGGGCCCAGGCGCCGCGCGGCCATGGCGGCGAGTCGGACGAGCAGCGGGTTCAGGTGCGGGGGATCTCCCGGCCCGTCTCGGGGTCGAGACGGATGCCGTCGGTGATGCCGTCGCCGGGCGGCGCCGCCACGATGAGCCACGCGGCGTCCCTGTCGGTGGTGTTGCGGATGCGGCGCGGCGTGTCCTTCGCCACGCGCACCCAGTCACCGTCGTTCACCGCGACGTCCTCGTCGCCGATCTGCAGCGTCTGGGGGCCGCCGGAGCGCAGGAGGTACACCTCCTCCTGGGTGGCGTGGCGGTGCAGCGGCATCTCGTCGCCCGGGCCGAACCGCCAGACCCGCAGCTTCATACTCTCGGTGCCGAGCGCACCCGACAGGTCGCGCGAACCCGGGCCGCCGCCGCGCCGTTCGCGCAGTTCGACGTCGTTCTCGGGCGTGATGGACCATCCGTCGCTCACTCGCCGTCCCCCTCGTCGTCGCCGTCGCCGGGGTCACCGCCGGCCCCGTTGGCGGAGGCCCCCTCCCCGATGACCATCATCAGCTGCTTTGTCTCGACCCGGGTGCCCGGGCCCACCAGAACCTCGCCCACGGTGCCGTCGCGGTCGGCGAACACGGCGGTCTCCATCTTCATGGCCTCGATGGACAGCAGGCGGTCGCCCTTCTTGACGGCGTCGCCCTCGTGGGCCGTGACCTTCACCACCAGGCCGGGCATGGGGGCCGCAACGTGGTCGGGGTTGCCCTCGTCCGCGTAGCGGACCTCCTCGGCGGTCGTCGCCGCGTGCGCGTCGGCGATCTTGATCTCGCGCGGCTGGCCGTTGAGCTCGAAGAACACGGTGCGCTTGCCCTCGGCGTCGGGCTCGCCCACCGTCATCCGCCGGATCACCAGCGTCTTGCCCTTCTCGATGTCGACGATGAGCTCCCGGTCGCGCGCCAGGCCCTCGAAGAACACGGGCGTGGGCAGCACGCTGACGTCGCCGTACAGGCGCTGGTGCTCGGCGAAGTCGACGAACACGCGGGGGTACATCAGGTAGGAGGCCACCTCGCGGTCGGTGACGTCGCGCTTGACGGTGCCCTTCAGCTCCTCGCGCACGGCGGCCAGGTCGACGGGCGGCAGGATTTCTCCGGGCCGCCCCGCCACCGGGGTCTCGCCCTTGAGGACCTTGGCCTGGAGTTCCTTGGGGAAGCCGCCCATCGGCTGGCCCAGGTCGCCGCGGAAGTACTCGACCACCGACTCGGGGAACGCGATGTCCTTGGCGGGGTTGAGGATGTCCTGGGGCGTGAGGTCGTTCGTGACCATGTAGACGGCGAGGTCGCCCACGACCTTGGACGTGGGCGTGACCTTCACGATGTCGCCGAACATGTCGTTGACCTCGGCGTACGCCTTGGCGACCTCCGGCCAGCGCGCCTCGATGCCCAGCGCCCGCGCCTGCTGGCGCAGGTTGGTGTATTGGCCGCCGGGCATCTCGTGCTCGTACACTTCGCTGGCGCCGGCGCGCATGTCGCTCTCGAACGGGGCGTACTGGTGCCGGACGGCCTCCCAGTACGTGTTGACGACGTCCAGGGCGTGGCGGTCGAGCCCCGTGTCGCGCGGCGTGTTGCGCAGCGCCTCGGCGATGGACCCCAGGTTGGGCTGCGATGTGAGCCCGCTCCACGCGTCCATGGCCGCGTCGGCGGCGTCGACGCCGGCGTCGGCGGCGGCCAGCACGGACGCCGCCGAGATGCCGGACGTGTCGTGCGTGTGGAAGTGGATGGGGATGCCCACCGACTCCTTGAGCGCCGTCACCAGTCGGCGGGCCGCCTCGGGCTTGCACAGCCCCGCCATGTCCTTGATGCCCAGCACGTGGGCGCCGGCGGCCTCGAGCTGCTGCGCCATGTCGACGTAGTAGGCGAGCGTGTATTGCGTTTCGCCCGGGTTCAGCAGGTCGCCGCTGTAGCAGATGGCGGCCTCGCACACGGCCCCCGTTTCGCCCACGGCCTCCATGGCGACCCGCATGTTCTCGACCCAGTTGAGCGAGTCGAACACGCGGAAGATGTCGACGCCGGCGTCGGCGGCCTGGCGCACGAAGTAGCGCACCACGTTGTCGGGGTAGTTGGCGTACCCCACCGCGTTCGATGCACGCAGCAGCATCTGCAGCAGCAGGTTCGGCGTCTTCTCGCGCACCTGGGCCAGGCGGTCCCACGGATCCTCCTTGAGGAACCGCATGGCGACATCGAACGTGGCGCCGCCCCAGCATTCGAGCGAGAACATGCCGGGCAGCAGGCGCTGGTAGGGCTGGGCGATGTGGGCGATGTCGTACGTGCGCAGGCGCGTGGCGATGAGCGACTGGTGGGCGTCGCGCATGGTGGTGTCGGTCAGCAGCAGGCGGTCCTGCTCGAGCATCCATTTCGCGAGGCCCTCGGCTCCGTGCTCGCGCAGCACGGACCGCGCGCCCGGGGCTTCCTCGTGCCGGTCCGGCACGCTGGGCACGACGGGCGCCGGGCGTTCGGGCCCGGGTTCGCGGCCCTGCATCTCGGGGTTGCCGTTCACGATGACGTCTCCGAGGAACCGCAGCAGCCGGTTGGCGCGGTCCTTGCGGGGCGTGAACTCGAACAGCTCCGGCGTGGTGTCGATGAACCGGGTGGTGTACTCGCCCGAGCGGAACTTCGGGTGCAGCACGACGGCGTCGAGGAAGTGCAGGTTGGTGGTGACGCCCCGGATGCGGAACTCCCGCAGCGCCCTCACCATGCGGTTGATGGTCTCCTCGGGCGTCGGCGCCCACGCCGTGACCTTCTCCAGCAGCGAGTCGTAGAACGGCGTGACGACCGCGCCGGAGTAGGCCGTGCCGCCGTCGAGGCGGATGCCGAAGCCCGTGGCCTCGCGGTAGGCCGTGATGCGACCGTAGTCGGGCGTGAAGTTGTTCTCGGGGTCCTCTGTCGTGATGCGGCACTGCATGGCGTAGCCGTTGGTGGTGATCTCGCTTTGCGGGGGCACACCGCTGTCGGGTTCGCCCAGCGTGGCGCCCTGCGCGATGCGGATCTGGGCCTTGACGATGTCGATGCCCGTCACGACCTCCGTGACGGTGTGCTCCACCTGGATGCGCGGGTTGACCTCGATGAAGTAGAACCGGCCGGTGTCGGCGTCCATGAGGAACTCGACGGTGCCCGCGGCCTGGTAGCGGGCCTCGCGGGCCAGGCGCACTGCCGCGGTGCACAGCTCGCGCCGCTGGCCGGGCGTGAGCCGGTTGGACGGGGCCTGCTCGACCACCTTCTGATGGCGGCGCTGGACGGTGCAGTCGCGCTCCCACAGGTGCACGACGTTGCCGTGGGTGTCGCCGAGGATCTGCACCTCGAGGTGCCACGCGTTCTCGACGAGCTTCTCGAGGAACACCTCGTCGTTGCCGAACGCGGCCTTCGCCTCGCGCCGGGCCGCGGCGACCTCCTCCAGCAGCTGGTCGCGTTCGCGCACCACGCGCATGCCGCGGCCGCCGCCGCCCCAGCTTGCCTTGATCATGACGGGGAAGCCGATGTCGTCGGCCAGCTGCAGGACGGCGGTGTCACCCTCGGGCAGCGGCCCGGTGGCCGGCATGACGGGCACGCCGGCGCGCTCGGCCATCTCGCGGGCCGCGACCTTGTTGCCGAGGGACTGCATCACGGACGACGGCGGGCCGATCCACGTGATGCCCTCGCGCACGCACGCGGCGGCGAGGTCCGGGTTCTCGGCCAGGAAGCCATAGCCGGGGTGGATGGCGTCGGCGCCGCACTCGTGCGCGACCCGCATGATCTCCTCGATGCCCAGGTAGGCCCGCACGGGTTCCTGGTCCTTGCCCACCTGGTACGCCTCGTCGGCCTTGAAGCGGTGCAGGGCGAAGCGGTCCTCGCGCGAGTAGATCGCCACGGTCCGGATCTTCAGCTCGTTCGCCGCCCGGAAGATCCGGATGGCGATCTCGCTGCGGTTCGCGACCAGCAGCTTCGTGATCTTGCGGGTCTCGTCGGGCACCGGGCCTCCCTCGCGTGGGCGTCGCGAGCAGACTAACCCCGCGGGGGGCCCGTGGGCAGTCCTTTAGAGCCGCTGGGCGAGTTCCACGATGATCCCCGCGGGCCCACGGACGTAGACCAGCCGGTGGCCGCCCACTTCCTCAACGGCGCCGACGGGTTCGCCGGCGTGGCCGCGCAGGCGCTCGAGCGCGGCGTCCGCGTCGTCCACCCGGAACGCGACGTGGCGCAGGCCTGGGACGTGCGCGGGAGCCGCTGCGTCGCCCGCCGGCTGCTCGGGGGTGCGGAACCGCACCAGCTCGACGCCGCCGTGGCCGTTGGGGGGCCGCAGGAACACGATGTCGGCCTGGACGCCGTCCAGCCCGACGATGCGGTCGACCTCGGGACCCGTCACGCTGCCGTCGCCCTCCCGCTCCAGGCCGAGCGCGATGAAGAACGCCGCGGCGGCGGCCAGGTCGTCCACCACGATCCCCACGTGGTCCATCGCCACGGTCGGCTGGGCGTCACCGATGTCCATGCCGTCAGGCTACCCCGCGGGCACCGCGGGAGGAATCACCGGGGTGCAACCCCGCCGGGGGGCGGCGTGCGGCATGATCGCGGGCATGACGGACGCCGCCCGGGACGACGACATCGACTACCGCTTCTCGCTGGCGAACGAGCGGACGTTCCTGGCGTGGATCCGCACGTCGGTGGCGCTCATCGCGGGCGGGCTGGTGGCGGCGAAGGTCGTGCCGTTCGAGGACGCGGTGTGGCGCTGGCTGGTGTCGGCCCCGCCCATCGTCGCGGGGGCGGCCATCGCGTTCCACGCCCGGTCCCGATGGGCGGCGTACGAGCGCGCCATGCGGTCGGGCACCCGGCTGCCGGTGGGCGCGGGCTTCGCGCTGCTCGCGGTGGCGCTGGCCGTCTACGCGGCGGTGGTGCTGGCCGCCGCCCTGTTCGACTCGTGAGGGGTTCTCAGCCGAACAGGTACTCCTCGAGCCCCAGCGTGAGGCCCGGCCGGTCGCCCACCTGACGCACGGCCCGCACGACGCCGGGCATGAAGCTGACGCGGTCGATGGAGTCGTGGCGGATGCTGAGCGTCTCCCCCGTGCCGCCCAGGAGCACCTCCTGGTGGGCGACCAGCCCGGGCAACCGGACGGAGTGCACGATGGGCTCGCCGTGCATCAGCGAGGCCGTGCGCAGCGCGGTGCCGGACGGCGCGTCGAGCTTCTTGTCGTGGTGCAGTTCGATGATCTCGGCCTTCTCCATGAAGCGCGACGCCTCGGCGGCGAACCGCATCATCAACACGGCGCCGACGGCGAAGTTCGGGGCGATCAGCGCGTTGGCGCGCCCGGCGCCGGTGGCGCGGCGGATCTCGTCCACCTGGTCGTCAGTCAGGCCCGTGGTGCCCACCACGGCGTGGACGCCCGCCTCCAGGTATGCGAGCACGTTCGGGAACACGACGTGGGGCTGGGTGAAGTCCACGGCCACGTCCACGCCCCCGGCCGCGAGGGCGGCGGGGACATCGGCGAACGCGTCGTCACCGGCCTCCAGCGCGGGGTCCACGCGGGCGGCCACCCGCATCCCCTCGGCCTCGGTGACGGCGTCCACCACCGTCGACCCCATCCTGCCGGCGGCGCCGGCCACGAGAACGTTGATCATGCCCGCGATGGTACCGGCGGCCTCGCGGCCGGGCCGTGTCGTGCGTTGCAACGGCGCGACAACCACCCCTGGACCTTCCTTTACGGTCCTTGGGCGAACCGATACCGCGACCGGCCTACCGTGCGTCCCGTCACGTATTCCACGCCATCGGGAGCCTGCGTTGCGCCGACCCACCACGATCGTCCTTGCCGCCGCCGCCGGGGCGGCCGTCCTCACGGGCGCCGCCGCCTGCGGTTCCGACAACACGTCCTCGACGACTGCCGGCGACACGAGCGCCGCGACCACGGCCACCGCCACGGCGTCCACCACCGCCCCGGCGGCGACGACCACCACCGCTGCGGCCGACAAGGAGGGACCCGTCGTCACGGTGAGGATGGCCTCCCCCAAGGAGTTCTCGTTCTCTCTAGCCCCGAGGTCGGTCAAGGCCGGGCACGTGACGTTCACGGCCACGAACGGCGGGACCATGACGCACGAGATGGTGGTGCTGAAGACGGCGATGCCCGCCGCCAAGCTGCCCATGGAGAGCGCGACCAAGGCCAGGGAAATCGGCCACGTGGGAGAGATCGGCGACCTGCCGGCAGGCAGCACGAAGACCATCATCCTGACCCTGAAGCCCGGCCACTACACCGTGCTGTGCAACCTGCCGGGGCACTACAGGGGCGGCATGCGGGCCGACCTGACCGTCACGAGGTAGCGCGGCCGACGGCGGCGCGCGCGGCCAGCTCGGCACCGGCCCCCGCGCGCCTCGGAGGACGGCGCCGCGGGGACGGGTGCCGGAACGCCGAAAGCACGCGGGCGGGGACCGGTCCGACGGCACAGGGGGCGGCACAGGGGGCCGACGGGGCGGCGCGGCGGACGGGGCCGACGGGCGACAGCAACACCAGGATGGAGGCGCGGCGTGCGCGCGAGGGGCCGATGAGGGATCGCTCACCCGGGCCTCACGTCCGCCTCACGAACCGCGCCTAGTCTTCACCGTCACATCAGCCGCCCCAACCGGAGGACCCCATCCGATGCGAGGACGTATTGCAGTTGCACTGGCGAGCGCGGCCCTGGCCGGCACCGCCGCCACGCCCGCCGCGCTGGCCGGGGACACCACGTGCACGGGCTCGCTGGGCGCGACCAGCGTCGACGGCGACGTGGTGGTGCCATCCAACGCCTCATGCTCGCTCGACGGCACACGGATCGACGGCAACATCAAGCTGGGAACGCGCGCGGCACTCACCGCGAACGCCGTGCACGTGGACGGCAGCATCCAGGCCGACAACGCCGGCCGGGTCAGCGTCTCGGCCAGCCGCATCGACGGCAACGTGCAGCTCTCGGGCGGCAGCGGCGGGCACCTCGGCGCCCTCACCGTGAACGGAAGCATCCAGATCAAGGACCAGACCGGCGCCGTGAACGTGAGCGGCAGCGTGATCGGCTCGGACGTTCAGGCGTTCACCAACCGGGGTGGCGTCGCCATCACCGGCAACCGCATCGACGGCAACCTCCAATGCAAGAGCAACGCCCCGGCACCCACCGGCTCGGGCAACACCGTGCGGGGCAACGCCGAGGACCAGTGCGCCGGCCTGACCGGCGGCACGACGTCCACGCCCGCGCCGCCCACCCCCGCGACCCCGTCCACTCCCGCCACGCCGGGGACGCCCCGGGGTGACGACGACCGCGGCCGCACCATCCGCGGCACGGCGCGCAACGACGTGCTGCGCGGCACCGGCGACGACGACCGCATCTACGGCCTGGGCGGCCACGACCGCCTGTTCGGGCGCGGCGACGACGACCGCCTGTGGGGCGGCGCCGGCAACGACGTCCTCAGCGGCGGCGACGACGACGACCGCCTGTGGGGCGGCGGCGGACGTGACCGCCTGGTGGGCGGAGACGACGACGACCGCCTGTGGGGCGGCGCCGGCAACGACGTCCTCAGCGGCGGCGGCGACGACGACCTGCTGGCCGGCGGCCCCGGCAACGACGTGCTGACGGGAGGCTCCGGCCGCGACCGCTTCACCGGGGGGCCCGGCAACGACCGCATCAACGCCCGTGACGGCCGCAGCGAGACCGTTCACTGCGGCCCCGGCCGCGACCGCGCCGTCGTCGACCGCGGCGACCGGACGATCGCCTGCGAGGTCGTGATCCGCCGCTAGCCTGCGCGCCGCGCGCGTCCCCGTCGTCGGCGGCGGGGACGCCGGGCCCGCCCTCAGGCCCCGACGCGCTGCCCGCCGAGCCCCGCCGACGCCCGGCTCGGGGCGGCGGCCACGGCACCACCCCCGTCGCCCCGCCCTCGCCCGGGGCTACCGCGCCCCTGCCGCCGCAAGCGCGCCGATCGCCACGCCCACCGCGGCTCCCACAACGCCCAGGAGCGCGAAGAACACGGCGCCCTCCCCCACGTCGGACGCCACCGCGCGGTCGCCGCCCGCGAGGGCAGCGTCGAGCAGGGGCATCAGCGCCCCGCACAGCACGCCGGCCCCAGCCCACCGGCCCAGCGTCACCGGAGCCCGCGTCGCCCCCACGGTGTCACGCACCGACCAGGCCGCCGCCATGACGATGACGGCCGCGAACGCGCCCAGGCCCGCCCCGATGTTGGCCCCATCCCCGCCGCTCGAGGCCGCGTTGATCAGGCGCACCACCGCGCCGACGACCACCACCATCAGCGCCGCCCGCACAAGGACGGCGCCGACGCCGCGCAGCATCAGGCGTCGGCCTCCAGGCGGTCGCCTCCCAAACGCGCGGACGCCTCACGCACCACGTCGCCGTCGGGGCCGACGGCCACGATCGACAGGCCCTCCGGCTGCCAGAACTCGCGCGCCAGGGCCGTGATGTCGTCGGCCGTGACGGCCCGGATGCGGCGGATGATCTCGTCGATCGACAGCAGCTCCGCGTCGGTCACCACGGTGCGCCCCAGGCGGTTCATCCGGTTGCCGGGGCTCTCGAGGCCCAGCACCATCCGGCCCGTCAGGTGGTCCTTCGCGCGGGCCAGTTCGTCGGCGGGCACCGGATCGCGCGCGAGGCGCCGCAACTCGGCGCCGATGACCTCGCACGCCAGGCCCACGTTGTCCTCGCGCGTGCCCAGGTGCACGGCCACCTGACCGGCGTCGCCGTACGCGATGGTGTAACTGCCCACCGAGTACGCCAGGCCCCGCTTCTCGCGGACCTCCTGGAACAGGCGGCTGGACATCAGCCCGCCCAGCACCGTGTCGAGAACCGACTGGGCATGTCGGCGGGGGTCGCTGCGCGCCAAGCCGGGGCCCCCCAGGCACAGGTGCACCTGCTCGGTGGGCTTCTCGAGGATGGTGAGGCGGGGGCCGCCCGCCCGGGCCGGCTCGACACCGGACGGCGCCGTCGCCCGCGACAGGCCGCCCAGGTACCGCTCGGCCAGCTCGCGCGTACGCTCGGCCGTGATGTTGCCCGCGGCGGCCACGACGATGTTCGGCGCCGTGTAGTACGCCGCGTGGTGGCCCCGCACGTCGGCCTCGGGGATCGACCCGATGACCTCGCGGGTGCCGATGATGGGCCTGCCCAGCGGCTGATCCGGGAAGATCGCCTCGCCCAGCATGTCGTGCACCTGGTCCTGGGGATCATCCTCGTACATGGCGATCTCCTCGATCACCACGCCGCGCTCCTGGTCGAGGTCGGCGAACGTCGGGGCCGCGACCATCTGGGACATCACGCCGAGGCCGCGCTCCACCAGCTCGTCGAGCACCCGCATGTACACGACGGTGTAGTCGCGGCCCGTCATGGCGTTCACCTCGCCGCCCATGCCGTCGAACACCTGGGCGATCTGCTCGGCCGAGTGCTCCGGCGTGCCCTTGAAGAGCATGTGCTCGAGGAAGTGCGACACGCCGCCCACGGCGGCCGCCTCGACCCTGGAGCCGACGCCGATCCAGACGCCGAACGCCACGGACCGCACGCCCGCCATCGGCTCGCAGATCACGCGCAGGCCGCCGGGGGTCGTGACGACCCCCGGCACATCACCGGCTGCCACGCCGGAGAACTACTCGGCCTCGGTCGACATGCGCCGGCGCCGGCGACGCGGGCGGCCGTCCTCGCCGTCCCCACCGCCCGAGCCGTTGCCCGACCCGCCCTCGCCGGCGTCCTCCATGCCGATGATGCGCAGGCCGATGCGGCCGCGGGCCTTGTCGACCTCGACCACCTTCACGTCGACCACGTCGCCGCGGTTCACGACGTCCTCCACCTTCTCCACCCGGCCGTTGGACAGGTTGCTGATGTGCAGCAGCCCGTCGACGCCCTTCGTGAGCTCGACGAACGCGCCGAACGTGGTGGTCTTGACGACCTTCGCCTGGTGGTACTCGTCGCCCACCTCGACGTCCTTCGTCATGGCGCGGATGGCCTCGACGGCCGCATCGGCCTTGGCGCCGTCCACGCCGTACACGCTGACCGTGCCGTCGTCCTCGATGCTGATCTGCACCTCGTAGTCGGCCTCGAGGCTGCGGATGGTCTCGCCGCCCTTGCCGATGACCGTGCCGATGCGCTCCGGGTCGATCTTGATGGCGGTCACGCGCGGGGCGTGCTCGCTCATCTCGGCGCGCGGCTCGGCGATCGTCTCTGCCATCTTGCCCAGGATGAACAGGCGCCCCTCGCGGGCCTGCGCCATCGCCTCCTGCATGATCTCCATGGTCACGCCGGTGATCTTGATGTCCATCTGAAGGGCGGTGATGCCGTCCTTCGTGCCGGCCACCTTGAAGTCCATGTCGCCCAGGTGGTCCTCATCGCCCTGGATGTCGGTGAGGATGATGTGGTCGTCACCCTCCTTGATGAGGCCCATGGCCACGCCCGCGACGGGCGCGCTGATCGGCACGCCGGCGTCCAGCATGGCCAGCGTGGAGCCGCACACCGACGCCATGGACGACGAGCCGTTGGACTCGAGCGTCTCGCTGACCAGGCGCAGCGCGTACGGGAACGTGACCTCGTCCGGGATGACCGGCACGAGGGCCCGCTCGGCCAGGGCGCCGTGGCCGATGTCGCGGCGCTTGGGACCGCGCATGAAGCCCGTCTCGCCCACCGAGAACGGCGGGAAGTTGTAGTGGTGGATGTACCGCTTCGTGGTCTCCACGCCGATGCCGTCGATGCGCTGGGCGTCCTTCATGGTGCCCAGGGCCAGCAGCGTCATCACCTGCGTCTCGCCGCGGGTGAACAGGCCCGAGCCGTGCACGCGCGGAGCCACCGACACGTCCGTGGTGATGGGCCGGATCTCGTCGGCCTTGCGGCCGTCGGGGCGCACCTTGTCCACCGCGATGCGGCGACGGATGATGTCCTTCTGCAGCCTGTCGAACGCACGGTTGACCGCGCCCTTCTGCTCGGGCGTGTGCAGCTCGTCGAGCAGCGTCTCGAGCGCGTGGTCGCGGACGGCCTGCACCTTGTCGCGGCGCTCCAGCTTGCCCTGTTCGCGCGTGGCCTCCTCGAGCTTGTCGAGAACCGTGGCCTTGACCTTCTCGAGCATGTCCGGGTCGACCGCCTGGCCCTCGACCTGCCACTTGGGCTTGCCGGCCTTCTCGCGCAGCTCATCCTGCGCGGCGCACAGCTTCTTGATCTCGTCGTGGGCGATCTCGAGCGCCTCGAGGATGTCGTCCTCGTGCACCTGGTCCGCGCCGGCCTCCACCATGCTGATGGCCTCGGCCGAGCCCGCCACGATCAGGTCGAGCTTCGACTCCTCCAGCTCGGCGAAGGTCGGGTTGATGACGAACTCGTCGCCGATCAGGCCGATGCGCACGGCGCCGATGGGGCCCATGAACGGCAGCTCGGAGATAGACAGGGCCGCCGACGCGCCGTTGATGCACAGGATGTCGAAGGGGTTGACCTGGTCGACCGACAGCACGGTGGCCACGACCTGCACCTCGTTGCGGAAGCCCTTGGGCCACAGCGGCCGGACGGGCCGGTCGGTCATCCGCGCCGTGAGCGTCGCCCGCTCGGACGGACGCGACTCGCGCTTGATGAAGCCGCCGGGGATCTTGCCCGCGGCGTACATCCGCTCCTCCACGTCGACGGTGAGGGGGAAGAAATCGGCCCCCTCACGCGCCGAATGCGCGCCGACGGCGGTGACGAGCACCATGTTGTCGCCGCATCGAACCACCACCGCGCCGTTGGCCTGCTTGGCCAGGACGCCCGTCTCGAACGTGATCGGCGTCTCGCCGACCGCAACGGAAACCTTCTCTAGACCCATAGTCCGTCCTCTTCCCGGGTGCCGCCCCGCGGCCCCGTCATCGGGCGAGCGCCGGCGGCCCTTCCGCCGGCCCCACTCGCCCACTCGTCGCACCCCCGCGCGCGGCGTACGCCGCGGCCCGCGATTGGTGCCTGATCACTTAGCGGCGCAGGCCCAGCTGCTGCACGAGCGCGCGATACCCCTCGAGGTCCGTGCGCTGCAGGTAGTTCAGCAGCCGACGCCGGCGCCCCACCATCTTCAGCAGGCCCCGCCGGGAGTGGTGGTCCTTCTTGTTGGAGCGCAGGTGCTCGGTGAGCCGGTTGATGCGCTCGGTCAGGATCGCCACCTGCACCTGGGGGGACCCGGTGTCGGTGTCGTGACGCCGGTGGCCCTCCATGGCGGAGTTCTTCTCTTCACTTGACAGCATGTATGTCGACCTCGTTCGGCCTCGCCGCAGTCGTGGTCACGACCGCCGGCGGGTCAGTTGATTCTCAGCGACGCGGGCACAAGAAAACCACCGCTGCCGCGCATCGGGGGAACCCTATCAAAGGGTCAGGGGATGCCCGGCACGCCGGTGTGCGCCGGTCCATTCCGGGCGGCGATAAACGCGTGCCGCCGCTGGCGTGACGGGCGTCGGCAGCGGACTGCCGTCGTCGACGCGAGACCGGCGGACCACCGCGTCGTGCCACCGGTGCAACGACGTCCCGGGCGCCGGCAGCGGACGGCCGTCGTCGCCGCGATGACGCGCCACGCGCTCGTCGGCGATCACGTGCCCGGGCGTCGAGGGCGGCGGCGGCAACCGGGAGGCCCCTCCCCCCAACCCGTCGCGGGCAGACGCGCGCAGGGCGCCGGGGACGATGCCGGCAGCGCTCGGCCGGCCCGTCAGCCCCCGCTGCGGGCGCATTCGGCGATGCCCAGCGCGGTGAACGCCTCGCGGCCACGGCGGTCCGCGGCCTCGGGCGCGTGCCGGGCGAGCGCCTCCGGAAGCGTCGCGCCCGCGTCCACGTCGGCCAGCACGGCGCGGACGCCCTCGATGACGCCCCTCTTTCCCTCGAGGCCACGGCGGAAGCCGGCGGCGAGCTCGGGCGGCGGCGAGAGGCGGGCCAGGCCGTCGAGCTCCTCCTGCGCCATGGGCAGCATGGTGCGCAACCCGTCCGCGGTGGGCGCACCACGGCCGAGGACCTCGACCCTCTCGGCGAACGCCGCGCACACCGCCCGGGCGCGGGTGCGGAACTCCTCCGCGCCCAGCGCCGGCCCCGTGGACGCGGCCGGCGACGTGGGGACGGTCGCCGCCGGGCTCCCGGCGCCTTGGTCGTCGGCCCCGCAGCCGGCCGCGCCCGCACAGGCGGCCGCGACGACGGCGATCAGCAACCGGCTCCGGGGGCGTGGCCTCACGCGGGTTGACGTACCCGCGCGGGCCCGCACCCATTCCCCGCCCGCCGGCCCACGCGCCGCTGTTGTGAGCAGGCCGGGCCCCGTGCGGCGGGGCACGACGACCGGGACCGGACGCGCGCGACGCCGCCGACCGGTGCGTCGGTCCACCGGGCGCGTGATCCCGGGCGGCACGACGCCGGATGGCCTGCCCCCGCGGCGGCCGTCACCCCTCTGCGGCCGCGATCCGGCGGGTGTCCTCGACGTCGCGGTGGATCTGCGCCACCAGTTCGTCCGGGCCGTCGAACTTGCGCTCGTCGCGCAGGTGTTCGAGGAACTCCAGGCGCACGGTGTCGCCGTAGATCTCGTCACCGTCGTAGTCGAGCAGGAACGCCTCGATGCGGACGGTGCCGCGCTCGTTGCCGTCGCGGAACGTCGGCGCGAAACCCACGTTGACCGCGGCCGGGTACCAGCGGCCCCCCACCCGCGCGCGGCCCGCATACACGCCGCGGCCGGGGACGGCCATGTCGTCCGGAACCTCGAGGTTCGCCGTCGGCAGGCCCAGCGCCCTGCCCCGCTGGTCGCCGTGCACCACGACGCCCTCCACCGCGTGCGGACGCGTGAGCATGGTCCGCACATCGGCCATGCGTCCCTCGGCCACCATCCGCCGGGCGCGCGTGGACGAGACGGGCTTGCCGTCCGGGGTGTCCACCATCTCGGGCGTGACCACACGCAGGCCCCGGTTGCGGCCGTACGAGCGCATCATGTCGGTGGTGCCCTGGCCGCCGGCGCCGAACCGGAAGTTGTCCCCCACCACCACGATCTCGGCCGTGATGGGTGGCGACACCAGCATGTCGACGAAGCGGTCGGCGCGGATCCGCGCGAACGCCTTCGTGAACGGCAGAATCAGCAGCTCGTCGACGTCGAGGCCCTCGCACAGCTCCTGCTTGTGCTCGAGGGTGGTGAGGGCGAGCACCTTCAGGTCGGGTCGCAGCACCGCGATGGGGTGCGGCTGGAACGTGACCACCATGCACGACAGGCCGTGCTCGACGGCGAGGTTCTTGGCCGTCGTGATGACGGCCCGGTGCCCGACGTGGACGCCGTCGAAGCTGCCGATGGCGAGGGCCCGGCGGTTGCCCCCGAGGGGCAGCTCGCCCAGGGAGCGGTACGTCTTCATGCCCGCGCCGCCGGGGCGTCCGCCGCCCCGTACAGCACCACGCGGGGCCGCACGAGTCCGTCGGCGCGCTCCCCCACCGCCACGAGTGCGTCGCCGCGGACGAGGGCCACGTCTCCGTCGGGTCCGTCGGCGGCCAGCGCGATGCCGTCGCCCGCCCGGCGGGCCTGGTCGTCGTCGACGTCCAGGCGGGGCAGGTGCGCCAGTAGGCGGGTGAGGGGCACTGGCGGGGAGGCCACGGCGTCCTCGGCGGCGACGGCGGCCTCGACGCGGAGGTCCCCCACCTCCAGGCGGCGCAGCGCGGCGCAGTACCCCCCGCACCCCAGGCGCTCCCCCAGGTCCACGGCGATCTGACGCACGTATGTGCCGCTGGACACCCTCATCCGCACAACCATCTCACCTCGGGAGGGGTCGTAGCCCTCCAACGCGATGTCGAACACCTCGATGTCGCGCACCGGCCCCTGTACCGCCTCGCCGCGGCGGGCCCGGCGGTACAGGGGCTCGCCACCCACCTTCACGGCCGAGAACGCGGGCGTCACCTGGGTCTGGCGGCCCCGCACGGCCTCGACGGCGAGCGCCACCTCGCCGGCGGACGGCACCGGGCCCCCGGGCGTGATGGGCCCCTCCGGGTCGCCGGTCACCGACCGGGCGCCCAGCTGCACCGTCGCCCTGTACGTCTTGGGAAGACCGGACAGGTACCGCACCAACCGCGTCGCGCGGCCGGCCAGCACCACCAGCAGGCCCGTGGCGAACGGGTCGAGCGTGCCGGTGTGGCCCACCCGCGTGCGGCGCGCGAGGCCCCGGCGGATGATCGCGACGACGTCGTGGGACGTGGGCCCGGCGGCCTTGTCCACCAGCCAGCCGACCGCGACGTCGGGCGGCGGTTCAGCCACGCCCGCCCGGGCCGTCCAGCTGATCCATCACCCGCCGCTCCATCCACGCCATCAGGTCGTCGATGCCACGCTGGGTCGAGAAGCCCGCGGCGGCCTTGTGGCCGCCCCCGCCCTCCTCGCGCGCGATGGCCGACACGTCTAGGGCGTCGGTGGTCGAGCGCAGCGACACCCGGTACCAGCCGGACGCCTGGCGGCGGGCCAGGCCCGCCGCGACGGTGCCCTCGATGGAGCGCATCAGCTCCACGATTCCCTCGCTGTCGTCACTGCCCGCGGCCTCGTAGTCGTCCGGGCCCAGCACCGCCAGGCGCAGCCGCCCGCCGGCGACGGAACGCATGCCCTGCAGCGCACGGGCCGCCAGCAGCATGCGTCCCAACGGCTGGCGCTCGTACAGCTGCCGGGAGACCTCGTGCACGTCGAGACCCGCGCGGATCAGCGCGGCCGCCACCCGGTGGGCCTCCTCGCCGGTGTTGGAGTAGCCGAACCGGCCGGTGTCGGTGACCAGGCCCACGTACAGCGGCGTCGCAAGGTCCTCCGTGACGGGCCAGCCCGCGGCCTCGATCACCTGGAACACCACCTCGGCGGCGCTGGACGCGGTGGGCGCCACCAGGTTGACGTCGCCGTAGCGGGTGTTGTCGTGGTGGTGGTCGATGTTGATGAGCGACGCGAACGGCTCGTGGGGCGCCCCGGGGATGTCGAACAGGCGCTGGGCGCTGGCGCAGTCGACGGCCACGAGGGTGCGCCGCGCCGCATCGGCCGGCGGGTTGTGGCCGACGGTCTCGCCGTCGCGGAACATGAACGCGAACTCGGGCAGCACGGCGTCGGGATCCGGGTGGCACATCACCGAGTCGTGTCCGGCGGCCACAAGCGCACGGTGCATGGCCAGCATGGACCCCAGCGCGTCGCCGTCGGGGTTGTGGTGGCTGGCCACGGCGAAGTACCCGCCGGACCCCGCGAGCAGCCCGGCGACCTCGGCCACGTCGGCATCGCGGGCGCCCTCGGGAACCGCGGGGTGCCCGTCGCGCGGGGCTACCACCGCTCGTCCGCCGGGTCGGCGTCCACCGGGGCAGACGGGTCGGGCGCGCCGCCCTCGGGCGGCGGGGCGAGCTGGTCGATGAGCTGCGTCACGCGGCGGGCCTTCTCCCCGGTCTCGTCGTACAAAAACTTCAGGTGCGGCGTGTTGCGGGTACGCAGCTCGCGCCCGACGCGCCCCTGCAGCAGGCCCCGGGCCGACTCGAGGGCCCTGAGGCTGGGCTCGCGCTGCTCGGGGCGCAGCGTCGTGAAGAACACGGTTGCGGCCGCCATGTCGGGCGAGGCCTCGACGTCGGTGATCGTCACGAAGCCCAGGCGGGGGTCGCTGACGTCGCGCGCCAGCACCTCGCCGATGACCTCCTGGATCACGTGCGCGCCGCGCCTGCTGCGCTGGTTACCCATCGTCCCCCCATCCGTGGTCGTCGTCCACCCTGATGATCTCCCGGGACTCGCCGACCACCTCGAACACCTCGTCCGCGTGCAACCAGCGGCTGACCGCCTCGACACGGGCGCCGAGATCGGCCGAATCCGACCCCACCAGCGCCGCCGTCACCCGGGCCCGCTGGCGCAGCTCGTGGTGGTCGACCTCCGCCGCAGCGGCGCCGAAGCGGCGCGCCAGGCCGTGGGTGACGCGCTTGACCTCGCGCCGCTTGTCCTTGAGGGAGCCGGACGTCGGCAGGTGCAGGTCGACGCTGACCGCCGCGACGTACCCGGCCCCCATCGCCCGGCCGATCTACGCCTCGCCCGACGCGGCGGGCTCGGCGCTCGGAGCGTCACCGGAGGACGCCTGCGCGGTGCGCGCGACCTCCTTCAGCTCGAACGCCTCGATGACGTCGCCCTCCTTCACGTCGTTGTAGTTCTCCAGCAGGATGCCGCACTCGAAGCCGGCGTTGACCTCGCGCACGTCGTCGTCGACGCGCCGCAGAGACCCGATGGAGCCCTCGTAGACGATGGTGCCCTCGCGGATGAGGCGGGCCTTGGCGCCGCGACGCATGACGCCATCGGACACCATGCACCCGGCGATCGTGCCCAGGCGGCTCGAGCGGAACGTCGCCCGGACCTCCGCCGATCCCATCGTCTCCTCGACGATGTCGGGCTCGAGCAGGCCCACCAGGGCGTCCCGAACGTCCTCGATGGCGCGGTAAATGACCCGGTACGTGCGGATGTCGACGCCCTCGCGCTCGGCCAGCATCTTCGCGTCGGGCCGGGGCCGGACGTTGAAGCCGATGATGATGGCGTCGGAGGCCGCGGCCAGGTTGACGTCGGACTCGGTGATGGCACCTACGCCCGTGAGGATGATGCGCAGCCGCACCTCGGTCTGCTCGATCTTCTGCAGGGCGTCGGTGAGGGCCCCCACGGATCCCTGCACGTCGCCCTTGACGATGATGTTGAGCTCCTTGAGGCCGCCCTCCTTGATGCGGGCGAACAGGTCGTCCAGCGACACGGGGGCGCGGCGGTTCGCCAGTTCCTCCGCGCGCAGCCGCTGGCTGCGGACCGACGCCGCCTGCCGGGCCTCGCGCTCGTTCTCGACGATGCGGAACCGGTCGCCGGCGTCAGGCACGCCGGACAGGCCCAGGATCTCCACGGGGACGCTCGGTCCCGCCGCCTCCACGGTGCGCCCGGAGTAGCTGTTCATGGCCCGCACGCGGCCGAAGTGCTCGCCGGCCAGGATGACGTCGCCCACGTGCAGCGTGCCGCGCTGCACCAGCACGGTGCAGACCGGTCCGCGGCCCGCGTCGAGCCGCGACTCGATGACCGTGCCCGACGCGGGCGCCTTGGGGTTGCCCTTGGGGTCGGCGTCGGCGTCGGCCACCAGGAGGATGGTCTCGAGCAGGTCCTCGAGGCCCTGGCCGGTCTTGGCCGACACGTTCATGAACTCGGTGCCGCCGCCCCAGTCGGTGGGGATGACCTCGCGCGTCGACAGCTCCTGACGCACCCGGTCGGGGTTGGCGTCCTCCTTGTCGACCTTGTTGACCGCCACCACGAACGGCACCTCGGCCGCCTTGGCGTGGTCGATGGCCTCCACCGTCTGTGGCATGACGCCGTCGTCGGCGGCCACCACGATGACGGCGACGTCGGTGACCTTGGCGCCGCGGGCGCGCATGGCGGTGAACGCCTCGTGGCCCGGGGTGTCGAGGAACGTGATCTCGCGGCTGTTGTGGCGCACCTGATAGGCGCCGATGTGCTGGGCGATGCCGCCGGCCTCGCCGGCCGCCACCTCTTTGGTC
>JAGQUM010000014.1 GCA_020438485.1 Thermoleophilia bacterium
CGTGAGCACATCCTGCTCGCCCGCCAGGTGGGCGTACCCTCCATCGTCGTGTTCCTCAACAAGGCCGACATGGTGGACGACCCCGAGCTGCTCGAGCTGGTCGAGCTCGAGGTGCGCGAGCTGCTGTCGGAGTACGAGTTCCCGGGCGACGACATCCCCGTCATCACGGGGTCCGCGCTGAACGCGCTGAACGGCGACGCCGAGGCGGCCAAGGGCATCCTCGAGCTGATGGACGCCGTCGACTCGTACATCCCGCAGCCGACCCGTGACGTCGACAAGCCGTTCCTGATGCCGGTGGAGGACGTCTTCTCCATCACGGGTCGCGGCACGGTGGCCACTGGCCGCATCGAGCGCGGAATCGTCCACGTGGGCGACACCATCGAGGTCGTGGGCATCACGCCCGAGACCACGTCGACGGTCGTCACCGGCGTCGAGATGTTCCGCAAGCTGCTCGACGAGGGCCAGGCCGGCGACAACGTGGGCTGCCTGCTCCGCGGCGTGAAGCGCGAGGACATCCAGCGTGGCCAGGTGCTGGCGGCGCCGAAGTCCATCACGCCGCACACCGAGTTCACCGCGACGGTCTACGTGCTCTCCAAGGAGGAGGGTGGCCGTCACACCCCGTTCTTCCCGGGCTACCGCCCGCAGTTCTACTTCCGCACGACCGACGTGACCGGCGTGTGCCAGCTCGCCGAGGGCGTCGAGATGATCATGCCGGGCGACAACGCCACCATGGAAGTGACGCTGATCCAGCCGATCGCCATGGAGGAGGGCCTGCGGTTCGCCATCCGCGAGGGTGGCCGCACCGTCGGCGCCGGCGTGGTCGACAAGATCACCAAGTAGTTCCCGAGTCACAAGGCCCCGTCGCCATGCTGGCGACGGGGCCTTTGGCGTCTCCTTCTTCCGCGTTCAGTTCAGGGGCACGAGTGCAGCAGAACAAGATCAGGATCCGGCTCAAGGCCTACGACCACGAGCAGATCGACCGCAGCGCGGCGTCGATCGTCGAGACCGCTCAGCGCAGCGGCGCGACGATCAGCGGCCCCGTGCCGCTGCCGACTGAGCGCAACATCTACTGCGTCATCAAGGGCCCGTTCAAGGACAAGGACTCGCGCGAGCATTTCGAGATCCGCACCCACAAGCGGCTCATCGACATCTACTCGCCCACGCCCAAGACGGTCGACTCGCTGATGCGCCTCGACCTGCCCGCCGGCGTCGACATCGAGATCAAGGCGTAGCCATGGCCGCGATCATCGGACGCAAGCTGGGCATGACCCAGATCTTCACGGAGGACGGGGCCCGCGTGGCCGTCACGGTCATCGAGGCCGGCCCGTGCCCCGTGACGCAGGTCAAGACCACGGAGACCGACGGCTATGAGGCGGTCCAGCTCGGTTTCGGCGCCACGCGCCCGAAGCTGCTCAACAAGCCCGAGCTGGGGCACCTGCGCAAGGCCGACGCGGCACCCGTCAAGCACCTGCACGAGTTCAAGACCGCCGACCTGCGCGAGGGCCTTGCCCAGGGCGACGTGGTCACCGTCGAGGACTTCAAGTCCGGCGACGTGGTCTCGGTGACCGGCACGTCCAAGGGCAAGGGCTACGCCGGCACCATCAAGCGCCACAACTTCAAGCGTGGCCCCAAGTCGCACGGCTCGCACAACATCCGTCAGCCCGGCTCCATCGGCGCCGCGGCGTGGCCGTCGCGCGTCATGAAGGGCCTGCGCATGAGCGGGCACATGGGCGACGCGTCCGTCACCCAGCGCGGCCTGCAGGTCGTCGACAAGGACGCGTCGCGCAACATCCTGCTCGTCAAGGGTGCCGTGCCCGGCGGGGTCAACGGCATCGTGATCGTGAGGCCCCAGTGAGCACCACCGTTCCCGTCCTCACCGCGGGCGGCGCCAAGTCGTCGTCCAACACCGCGGAGCTCGGCGCGGCCCTGGCCGCCCAGGCCATCAAGCCGCACCTCATCCACGAGACGGTCCTCAACGAGCTGGCCCGCCGCCGCAAGGGCACCCACTCCACGAAGACCCGCAGCGAGGTGCGCGGCGGTGGCGCCAAGCCGTGGCGTCAGAAGGGCACCGGCCGCGCCCGCCACGGGTCCACGCGCTCGCCGCAGTGGACCGGCGGTGGCGTCGTGTTCGGCCCCACCCCCCGCGAGCACGGCGGCAAGGTCAACCGCAAGATCCAGCTTCAGGGCTTTCTGGGGGCGCTCAAGGCCCACGTCGAACGCGACAGCGTCGCCGTGATCGCCGACTCGCTATGGGACGAGCCGTCCACGAGAAAGGCCGCGGAATTCCTGGGCAAGGCCCCGAAGGGCCTGTCCGGCCGGCCGCTGCTCGTGGTGCTGGACGACGTGCTGTCGGTGACGGCGCGCTCGTTCCGCAACCTCGAGGGCGTGTACGTGCTGGACGCCGCCGAGCTGGAGACGGTCGACATCGTGGCCGCGAAGTCGCTCTTGGTGCAGCAGGCCGCGTGGGACCGCCTGGCGTCGCGGGGCAGCGCCCCGGACGAGGCAGCTCCCGCCGAGCAGGCCCCGAGAAAGAAGGCCGCCCCCAAGAGGAAGGCGGCCGAGGCCGAGGGTTCCGTCGAGGACACCCCCGCCGACACGGCCAATGGCGCCGAGGAGGCTGACGCATGAGCTCGGTCCTGCGTGACGACATCCGCCGCATCCTGATCGCGCCGGTCATCTCCGAGAAGACCTACGTGCAGGTGCAGGCGCACAACCAGTACTCGTTCCGCGTCGCGGACTCGGCCCACAAGCTGAGCGTCCGCCAGGCGGTCGAGGAGCAGTTCGACGTGACGGTCACCGCGGTGCGCATCGTGAACGTCAGCAGCAAGCCCAAGCGGCGCGGCGCCATCCGCGGCCGCCGCGGAGGCTGGAAGAAGGCGATCGTCGAGCTGAAGCCCGGCGACCGCATCGAACTCTTCGAGGGCGCATAAGCATGGGCATCAAGACCTACAAGCCGACCTCCCCGGGGCGTCGCTTCATCACGACCTCCGACTTCGAGGAGATCACGAAGACGGAGCCCGAGAAGTCGCTGCTGGCCCCCATGAAGAAGACGGGCGGCCGCAACAACAACGGGCGCATCACCACGCGCCACGTCGGCGGCGGCCACAAGCGGCGCTACCGCATCATCGACTTCAAGCGGCGCAAGGACGGCGTCCCCGCCAAGGTCGCGGCCATCGAGTACGACCCGAACCGGTCGGCCCGCATCGCGCTGCTGCACTACGCCGACGGCGCGAAGGCCTACATCCTCGCCCCGCTGCGCCTCCACGTGGGCGACACGGTGATGAGCGGCCCGACGGCCGACATCAAGCCGGGCAACTGCCTGCCGCTGCGCGACATCCCGGTGGGAACGATCGTGCACAACATCGAGCTGCAGATCGGCCGCGGTGGCCAGATGTGCCGCTCGGCGGGGGCCGGCGCCCAGCTGATGGCCAAGGAGGGCGAGTACGCCACCGTCCGCCTGCCCTCCACCGAAATGCGCATGGTGCACATCGAGTGCCGCGCCACGGTGGGCCAGGTCGGCAACGTCACGCACGAGAACCTGACGGGCGGCAAGGCCGGCCGGTCGCGGTGGAAGGGCGTCCGCCCGACCGTCCGCGGTTCGGCCATGAACCCCGTCGACCACCCGCACGGCGGTGGTGAGGGCAAGAGCAACTCCGGCCGTCACCCCGTGACGCCGTGGGGCGTGCCGACGCACGGATACCGCACGCGAGGCAAGCGCAAGCACAGCCAGAAGTTCATCGTCCGCGGCCGCAAGCGCGGCAAGCACACCGAGGGGCGTTAGCCGATGGGTAGGAGCGTCAAGAAGGGCCCGTTCGTCGAGGAGCGGCTGCTCAAGCGCATCGAGGACATGAACTCCTCGGGCGACAAGAAGATGGTGCGCACGTGGTCACGCGCGTCCACGGTCTTCCCCGAGATGGTGGGGCACACCATCGCGGTGCACGACGGCCGCAAGCATGTGCCGGTGTTCATCAGCGAGAGCATGGTGGGCCACAAGCTGGGCGAGTTCGCCGCCACCCGGACGTACCGGGGCCACGCGGGCTCGGACCGAACCTCGAAGATGCGCTGATATGAGCCAGAAGCCCCAGACCGTCACCGCCCAGGCGCGCTACGTGCGCTGCTCGGCCCGCAAGGCCCGCCTCGTGGCCGACCTCGTCCGCGACAAGGGCGTGGCCGAGGCGCAGGCGATCCTGGCCTACAGCACGCGCGCGGCGTCCGAGGACGTCCGCAAGGTGCTGCAGTCGGCCATCGCGAACGCCGACCACAACGCCGGCCTGAACATCGCCGACCTCGTGCTGACGCGCGTCACGGTCGACGAGGGCCCCACGCTGCGCCGCTTCCAGCCGCGCGCGAAGGGCCGCGCGACGCGCATCAACAAGCGCACCTGTCACATCACCATCGGGCTGGCGCCCTCCTCGGCGCTGGCGACGCGGTAGGCGAGGGGAGACTCGTGGGTCAGAAAGTTCATCCCGGCGGCTTCCGCATCGGCGTCATCAACGGGTGGCGCTCCAACTGGTTCAGCGAGCGCGACTTCGCCAACTTCCTGGACGAGGACCGCAAGATCCGTGATCACATCACGGGCAAGCTCAGCCACGCGGGCCTCTCGAAGATCGAGCTGAAGAAGGACGCCCAGAAGCTGGTCGTCGACATCTTCACCGCGCGCCCCGGCATCGTGATCGGGAAGTCGGGCAGTGAGGTCGACGCCCTGCGGCGTGAGCTCAACCAGATGACCGGCAAGACCATCCAGGTCAACATCAACGAGATCAAGCGCCCGGAACTCGACGCGAAGCTGGTGGCCCAGTCCATCGCCGAGCAGCTCGAGAACCGCGTCGGCTTCCGTCGCGCCATGAAGCGCGCGCTCACGTCGGCGATGCGTTCGGGCGCCCAGGGCGTCAAGATCCAGTGCGGCGGCCGCCTGGGCGGCGCCGAGATGTCCCGCAGCGAGCACTACTCGGAGGGCCGCGTGCCGCTCCACACGCTGCGCGCCGACATCGACTACGGGTTCCACGAGGCCAAGACCACGTTCGGCCGCATCGGCGTGAAGGTCTGGATCAACCGCGGCGAGGTGCTCCCCGAGGGCGTCGTCGACAGCCGCGGACGTACCGACCTCGACGCCGCGCCCCCGCAGCAGCGTCGCCCGCGCCGCGACCGGCGCGACGGCGGCGGCGGTCCGGGTGGCGGCGGCCGCGGTCGTGGCGGCCAGGGCCGTGGCGGCCAGGGCGGCGGTCAGGGAGGGGGTCGCTAAACCATGCTGATGCCCAAGCGGGTCAAGCACCGCAAGCAGCACCGCGGACGTCGCAACGGCGCGTCGCGTGGCAACACCGAACTCTACTTCGGCGAATACGGCCTGAAGGCGGTCGAGCCGGCGTGGATCACGAACCGCCAGATCGAGTCGGCGCGTATCGCCATGAACCGCCGCATCCGTCGTGGCGGAAAGATCTGGATCAACATCTTCCCGCACAAGTCGGTGTCGAAGAAGCCAGCCGAGACTCGCATGGGCTCCGGCAAGGGCGCCCCCGAGTTCTGGGTGGCGGTCGTGAAGCCCGGCTACATCATGTTCGAGCTTTCCGGGGTGCCCGAGTCGCTGGCCCGGGAGGCCATGCGCCTGGCCGCCATGAAGCTGCCGGTGAAGTGCAAGTTCGTGACCCGAGAGGATCAGTGAGGCGGCGGTGAAGGCCAAGGAAGCACACCAGCTCTCCGACGACGAGATCGCCGTGGGGCTGCGCGACGCGCGGACCGCGCTGTTCAACCTGCGTTTCCAGCACGCCCAGGGCGCGCTCGAGCGCACCAGCGAGATCCGCTCCCGCAAGCGCGAGATCGCCCGCCTGCTCACGATCGCCCGCGAGCGCGAGCTGGCGGCCGACAGGAAGGACGGCTGATGGCCACCCCGCAGGAGTCCGTCGCGAGCCGCAAGGTGCGCCAGGGCGTCGTCGTCAGCGCGGAGCGCGACAAGACGATCACCGTGCGCATCGACACCGCGGCGCCGCACCCCATGTACAAGAAGACCGTGCGCCGCTCGTCCAAGCTGCACGCGCACGACGAGAACAACGAGGCGCACGCCGGCGACCTGGTGCGCGTCATCGAGTGCCGGCCGCTGTCCAAGCAGAAGCGCTGGCGGCTGACCGAGATCGTCGAGCGGGCCAAGTAGGAGTCGAGGGATGATCCAGAACGAGAGCCGGCTGCGCGTGGCCGACAACACGGGGGCCCGCGAGGTGCTGTGCATCCGCGTCCTCGGCGGCTCCAAGCGCCGCTACGCCCACGTGGGCGACGTCATCGTCGCCACGGTCAAGAACGCCACGCCGAACGGCGCCATCAAGAAGGGCGACGTCGTCAAGGCGGTCGTCGTGCGCACCAAGAAGAGCTTCGGCCGCGAGGACGGCACCATGATCGCGTTCGACGAGAACGCCGCCGTGATCATCGACGCCGCCAACAACCCGCGGGGCACCCGCATCTTCGGGCCGGTGGCCCGCGAGCTGCGCGAGAAGAACTTCATGAAGATCGTCTCGCTGGCCCCGGAGGTGCTGTAACCATGCCGGCCCGCATCAAGACCGGCGACGACGTGATCGTGCTCTCGGGCAAGGACAAGGGCAAGACGGGCACCGTCCTGCGCGTCCTGCCGTCCGAGGAACGGCTCGTCGTCGAGGGCATCAACATCATCAAGCGCCACACCCGCCCCCGGCCCCCGGCCGAGCCCGGCGGCGTGGTCGAGAAGCCCGCTCCCATCCATCAGTCCAACGTGGCGCTGGTGGACCCGGAGACGAAGAAGGCGACCCGGGTGCGTACCGAGGTCGTGGACGGCAAGCGCGTGCGGGTGGCCGTACGCAGCGGGAAGAAGATCGACTGATGTCCGAGGCCAGCACACAGACCCGCGCGCGCCTGCGCGAGGTCTACGACACCGACGTCCGCGCCAAGCTGCAGGAGGAGTTCAACTACTCCTCGCCGATGCAGCTGCCGCGGATCGAGAAGATCACGCTCAGCATGGGCGTGGGCGACGCCAAGCAGAACAGCAAGGCCCTCGACGAGGCCGTCGAGCAGATGACCCAGATCGCCGGCCAAAAGGCCGCGATCACGAAGGCCCGCAAGTCGATCGCCCAGTTCAAGCTGCGCGAGGGCATGTCGATCGGCTGCAAGGTCACGTTGCGCGGCGCCCGCATGTGGGAGTTCTACGACCGCCTGACGGCCGTGGCGCTGCCCCGCATCCGCGACTTCCGGGGCGTCAACCCCGACGGCTTCGACGGCCGGGGGAACTACAACCTGGGCCTGCGCGAGCAGACGATCTTCCCCGAGATCGACTACGACCGCATCGACGCGGTCCGGGGGATGAACGTCACCATCACCACGTCCGCCGAGACCGACGCGGAGGCGCGCCAGCTCCTTCGCCACCTCGGCATGCCGTTCCGGGCGGAGGGCTACTCCGCGGAGGAGCTCGCCGCGCGCCGCCGTCGCAAGATGCGCAGCCGCGGTCGCAACTCCGGTAAGAAGCGTAAGTAAGGAAAGCGAGTCTCGTGGCCAAGACCAGCCTCCGCGTGAAGTCCTCGCGGCCCCCGAAGTACCCGACCCAGGCGTACACCCGCTGCATGAAGTGCGGCCGGTCGCGCGCGGTCTTCCGCAAGTTCGGGCTGTGCCGCATCTGCCTGCGGCAGGAAGCCCACGCCGGGGTGATCCCCGGGATGACCAAGTCAAGCTGGTAGGTACGCAGTGCTCACCGATCCCATCGCCGACATGCTCACCCGCATCCGCAACGCCAACCAGGCGTTGCACGACACGGTGGACATGCCGCACTCCAAGCTCAAGCAGCACCTGGCCGAGCTCCTCCAGGAGGAGGGGTACCTGGCGGGTGTCGAGGTCGTCGACGGCCGCACGCTGCGCGTGCGCCTGCGCTACGACAGCCAGCGCCGCCGGGTCCTGTCGGGCCTGAAGCGCGAGTCGAAGCCGGGCCGGCGCGTGTACCTGTCGTGCGAGGACATCCCCAGGGTCCTCGGCGGCATGGGCATCGCGGTCGTGTCGACGTCGCAGGGCCTTCTCACGGGGCAGGACGCGCGGCGCCGCGGCGTCGGCGGCGAGCTGCTGTGCACGGCCTGGTAGTCGGCGAGCGAAGCTGAAGCGAGGACACTGAGCATGAGCCGAATCGGCCGAGCACCGGTCACCATCCCCGACGGGGTCACGGTGGACATCGCGGGACAGCGCGTCACGGTCAAGGGGCCCAAGGGGACCCTCGAGCACGACGTCGCGCGCCCCATCACCGTCGCGCAGGAGGACGGCAGCCTCGTCGTCTCCCGCCCCACCGACCGCGGTCCGCACCGCGCGCTGCACGGGCTCACCCGCAGCCTTCTGGCGAACATGGTCGAGGGCGTCACGAACGGCTTCTCGAAGGCGCTCGAGATCCAGGGCGTGGGTTACCGCGCCCAGATGAAGGGCCAGAACCTGGAGATGTCGCTGGGCTTCTCGCACCCCGTCACGGTGGAACCACCCGACGGGATCACGTTCCAGGTGCCCGCACCGACGCAGGTCGTGGTGTCGGGCATCGACAAGCAGGCGGTCGGCGAGGTCGCCGCAAAGATCCGGGCCAAGCGCCCGCCCGAGCCGTACAAGGGCAAGGGCGTCCGCTACGCGGGCGAGCAGGTCCGTCGCAAGGTCGGTAAGAGGGCTTAACGAACATGGGCAAGATCACTCCACGCGAGGCGCGCCTGCGCCGCCACCGGCGGCTGCGCAATCGCATCACCGGTTCCAGCGAGCGTCCGCGCCTGTGCGTGTCGCGCTCGAACATGCGCATCTACGCGCAGCTCATCGACGACGTCGAGGGGCGTACGCTGGCGGCCGCCGGTTCCATCGAGGCCGACCTGAAGGGCATGAAGAAGGGCGACGCGGCGGCCGAGGTCGGCAAGCGCATCGCCGAGCGGGCGAAGGCCGCGGGCGTCGAGTCCGTCGTGTTCGACCGCGGCGGCTACAAGTACCACGGGCGCATCAAGGCGCTCGCCGACGCGGCCCGCGACGCGGGCCTGAACTTCTAGGGCGGGGGAGCAGGTGGCCGAGCAGCGGCGCAGGCAGAAGATCAACTCCGACGGTCTCGAGCTCAACGAGCGGGTCGTCCAGGTCAACCGCGTGGCCAAGGTGGTCAAGGGTGGCCGGCGGTTCTCGTTCTCGGCGCTCGTCGTCGTCGGCAACGAGGTCGACACGGTCGGCGTGGGCCACGGCAAGGCCAACGAGGTCCCCGTGGCCATTCAGAAGGCCGTGGACGACGCCAAGAAGAACCTGTTCACGGTGCCGAAGTACAACACGACGATCACGCACGAGATCACGGGCCGCCACGGCGCGGGCCGCGTGCTGCTGAAGCCCGCCGCGGAGGGAACCGGCGTCATCGCCGGCGGCGGCGTGCGCGCCGTCCTCGAGCTGGCCGGCATCCGCGACATCCTCAGCAAGTCGCTGGGCACGTCCAACCCCACCAACCTGCTGGCGGCAACGGTCGACGGCCTCAAGAACCTGCGCACGCCCGCGGAGGTCGCGGACCTGCGCGGCAAGCAGGTCGGCGCCATGCTCGACTCCGGCGCGCCCAGGCCCGAGGCCGAGGCCACCGACTCCGCCGCGGACGCTTCGGAGGCCGGGCCCGCCGAGGAGGCCGCGTCGTGAGCACCGTCCGCGTCACCCAGGTCCGGTCCGAGATCGGCACGAAGCAGCGTCACCGTGGCACGCTTCGTGCGCTCGGCCTGGGCGGTATCGGCAAGACTGTCGAGCACGAGGACACGCCGCAGCTGCGCGGCATGCTGCGCCTCGTCGCTTCGCTCGTGCGCGTGGAGGAGGAGGTCTCGTGACGGCCGACGATGAGAACGTGAACCCCGAGGACATCACCCTCGACAAGCTGGGCCCGCCGGCCGGCTCGAAGCGCGCCCGCAAGCGCGTGGGCCGCGGCATCGGCTCCGGCCGTGGCAAGACGTGCGGTCGGGGCCAGAAGGGCCTCGGCTCGCGCTCCGGCGGCGGCGTCCGCGAGGGCTACGCGGGCGGCCAGATGCCCGCCTACATGCAGCAGGGCAAGCTGCGCGGCGCCAACCGCAAGATGTCCATGCCGATGGGTCCGTTCCGCACGCACACCGTGCCGGTCAACGTCGGCCAGCTCAGCGTGTTCGACGCCGGCGCGGTCGTGGAGATCGCCGACCTCGAGGCCAAGGGCCTGGTGAAGAACAACGCCAACCGGGCGTACCCGGTGAAGATCCTCGCCGAGGGCGATCTGGACCGGGCGCTCACGGTGCGCGCCAACGCGTTCAGCGCCGGCGCGAAGGCCAAGATCGAGGCCGCCGGCGGCACCGCCGAGGTCGTGGGGCAGGAGCAGGACGCGCAGGGCGAGGCCTGACGTCGCTCCGGCGCGGGTGACACGGGGAGGTAAGCGGTGCTGAAGGCGATGGCGCAGGCGCTTGGCTCCCCGGAGCTGCGCAAGAAGCTCCTGTTCACGGCCGCGATGCTGGCCGTGTTCCGGCTGGGATCGTTCATCCCCGTCCCCGGGGTCAACCGTGCCGCCCTCGAGCAGGCAATGGCGGACCGCGGCAGCCGCCTGCTCGACTTCCTCAACCTCTTCGCCGGCGGCGCGCTGACGCGCTTCGCCGTGTTCGCGCTCGGCATCATGCCGTACATCACCGCCAGCATCATCATCCAGCTCATGACGGTGGTGATCCCACGCCTCGAGGAACTCCAGAAGGAGGGCGAGGCGGGGCAGCAGAAGATCACCCAGTACACGCGCTACTTCACGGTGATCCTGGCCGCTCTGCAGTCGTCGGCGTACGTGCTGTACTTCCGCTCGCAGGGTGCCCTGCCGGACTTCACGTGGGGCCACTTCTACCTCATCGTCATCTCGCTCACGGCGGGCACGACGCTGGTGATGTGGCTGGGCGAGCTCATCACCCAGCGCGGCGTGGGCAACGGCATCAGCCTCATGATCTTCGCCGGCATCGTCGCGTCGCTGCCCACGGCGGCGCAGGGCTGGTGGGAGCTGACGCCCCTCAACCAGATCATCGTGCTGGCGCTGGCCGTCGGCGTGGTGTTCGGCGTGGTCTTCATCAACGAGGGCCAGCGCCGCATCCCCATCCAGTACGCCAAGCGCATCGTCGGCCGGCGCATGACCTCGGGCGGCCAGACGTACATGCCCATCCGCGTCAACATGGCCGGCGTGATCCCCGTGATCTTCGCGGCGTCCATCGTGATCCTGCCGCCGACGATCGCCGAGTTCCTCGGGCGTCGCAACTGGCTGACGGACGTGGCCAACGCCCTTGCCCCGGGGACCTGGTACTACATCCTCACCGAGGCCGTGCTGATCGTACTGTTCACGTACTTCTACACCGCGGTCATCTTCAATCCGGTGGAGCAGGCGGACAACCTCAAGAAGTACGGCGGCTTCATCCCCGGCGTCCGCCCCGGACGGCCCACCGCCATGTATCTCGACCGGGTCGTCACCCGGCTCACGCTGCCCGGCGCGATCTACCTCGCCCTGGTGGCCGCCCTGCCCAGCATCGCGTTCAAGTTCATGCCGGAGGCAAACGTGTTCTTCGGCGTGCTCGGTGGCACCTCGCTGCTGATCGTGGTCGGCGTCGCGCTCGACACGATCCGCCAGATGGAGGCGCAGCTGATGATGCGATCGTACGAAGGATTCCTCCGATAGCCCGCCTCATCTTCCTCGGCCCTCCCGGAGCAGGGAAGGGCACCCAGGCCGAACGCCTCAAGGCCGACCTGGGCCTCACCCACCTCGCCACCGGCGACCTGCTGCGCGAGGCGCTCGCCGCCGAGACGCAGATGGGCCTGGAGGCCAAGAAGTACATGGACGCCGGCGACCTGGTGCCCGACGAGGTCGTCGTGGGCATCATCCGCGACCGGATGACCGGCGACACCGTAAACAACTTCCTGCTGGACGGCTTCCCGCGCACGCTGCCCCAGGCCGAGGCGCTGGACGAGATGCTGACGGGGCTCGACGCGCCGGTCGACCACGTGTTGTCGCTCGAGGTGCCGCGCGACGATCTGGTGTCGCGCCTCGCGGGCCGCTGGCTGTGCCGCAAGTGCGGCCGCTCGTTCCACGAGAAGTTCGCGCCGTACCAGGACGAGCCGTGCTCCAAGGACGGCGACCGGTGCGACCTGTACCAGCGTGACGACGACAAGGCCGAGGCCGTTGAGAACCGCCTCAACGTGTTCGCCGCGCAGACCGAGCCGCTCGTGGAGTACTACGACAAGGCCGGGCTGCTGCGCCGCATCGACGGCGGCAAGGCCCAGGACGAGGTGTATGAGCAGATCAGGTCGGCGGTCCAGGGCCGCTAAGGCCCTGGGACGCTCCGCAACCCCGAGGCGCGAGGGCACGGCCAAGACGCCCGGTGAGATCGATGCGATGGCGGCGTCGGGCGCGGTGCTCGCCCGCGTCCACGACACGCTCGCCAAGGAGATCGCCCCCGGCGTCACGACGGGCCGCCTCGACGAGATCGCGGAGCAGCTCATCCGCGACGCCGGTGGCGTGCCGTCGTTCAAGGGCTATCAGGGCTTTCCGGGCAGCATCTGCCCGTCGCGCAACGACGAGGTCGTGCACGCCATCCCGGGTGACATCGTCCTCGCCGACGGCGACGTGCTGTCGCTCGACTGCGGGGTCACGCTCGACGGCTGGGTGTCCGACAGCGCCCGCAGCTACGCGGTCGGCGCGGTCACCGACGAGGCTCGCCGCCTGATCGACGTCACGCGCGAGTCGCTGGCGAGGGGCATCGCCGCGTGCGTCGCCGGAAACCGCATCGGCGACATCGGCGCGGCCGTCCAGGCCGAGGTCGAGGCGGCCGGCTTCTCGGTGGTCGAGAGCCTCGTGGGGCACGGCGTGGGCCGCACCATGCACGAGCCGCCGCAGGTGCCCAACTACGGCACCGCCGGCACGGGGCCCGAGCTGTTCGAGGGCCTCGTCATCGCGATCGAGCCCATGGTCAACGTGGGCGGGCCCGACATCACGCTCGGCCCGGACGGGTGGACCATCACGTCGGCCGACGGCAGCCTGTCGGCCCACTGGGAGCACACCGTCGCCGTCACGGCGGCGGGCCCGCGCATTCTCACGCTCGCCGCTGGCGGATGAGCGGGACCGTGGTAAACTACCGGGCCGCGTGCGGGCCCCGGTCCGCGAGTGGTGGTGTCCGCAAGCCCGCGGACGCCGTGAGCCGTACGTTCAGGGGAGTCCAGTGAAGGTTCGTCCATCGGTGAAACCGATCTGCGAGAAGTGCCGCATCATCCGCCGGCACGGGAAGGTCATGGTCATCTGCCAGAACGTCCGCCACAAGCAGGTCCAGGGCTGATGGCGCGCATCGCCGGAGTCAACATCCCGCGCGACAAGCGCGTCGAGGTCGGCCTGACCTACATCTACGGCATCGGCCGCCCCACGGCCAACAAGGTGCTGGGTGAGACCGAGATCAACCCCGACACGTACGTGCGCGACCTGACCGAGGAAGAGGTCGGCCGCCTGCGCGACGTCATCGAGAAGATCCTGATCGTCGAGGGCGACCTGCGTCGTGAGCGGGCCAACGACATCAAGCGCCTCATGGAGATCGGCTGCTACCGCGGCCTGCGCCACCGGCGCGGCCTGCCGGTGCGCGGCCAGCGCACGAAGACCAACGCGCGTTCGCGCAAGGGCCCCAAGAAGACCGTCGGCAAGCAGCGCAAGAAGGGCTAACCACAGGACATGTCACGAGCGAAGGTCACCCGCGGCCGCACCCGGCGCCGCGCACGCAAGAACATCGCCGTGGGCCAGGCCCACATCAAGACGTCGTTCAACAACACGATCGTCACGCTGACCGACAAGCAGGGCAACGTCATCGCGTGGGAGACCGCTGGCTCCGCGGGCTTCAAGGGCTCCCGCAAGAGCACGCCGTTCGCCGCCCAGGTCACGGCCGACGCGGCCGCGAAGAAGGGCATGGAGCACGGCCTCCAGAAGATCGACGTCTACGTGAAGGGCCCGGGTTCGGGCCGCGAGACGGCCATCCGCTCGCTGCAGGCCGCCGGCCTCGAGGTCACGTCGGTCACCGACGTCAGCCCCGTGCCGCACAACGGCTGCCGGCCGCGCAAGCGCCGCCGCGTCTGACGCACACTCATCGCATCGTCACGAATCTCGGGATTGGAACGGTAGAGCTCTATGGCGCGTTACAGGGGTCCGCAGGTCAAGCTGTCTCGGCGGGAGGGCATCGCCCTCACCGACAAATGCCAGAAGTACCTGGACCGTCGCCCGTACCCGCCCGGTGAGCACGGCCGCGGCCGCATCCGCCAGAGCGAGTACCTGCTGCAGCTGCGCGAGAAGCAGAAGACGCGCCGCTTCTACGGCATCCTCGAGAAGCAGTTCCGTCGCTACTACGAGAAGGCCAACCGTCAGCAGGGCATCACGGGCGAGAACCTGCTGCGCATGCTCGAGATGCGACTCGACAACGTCGTGTACCGCCTCGGGTTCGCCGTCACCCGGCGCCAGGCCCGCCAGTTCGTCACGCACGGCCATTTCCGCGTGAACGGCAAGAAGGTCAACATCCCCAGCTACCAGGTGCGCGAGGGCGACGTCATCAGCCTGCGCCAGGGGTCCACGGCCGAGGGTGTCATGCGGTCGGCCACCGAGAACATCGCGTCCGTGGCCGCGTGGCTGCAGGCCGATCACGACGGCCTCACCGGCAAGATCCTGCGCGCGCCCGAGCGCGACGAGATCGACACGCCGGTGCGCGAGCAGTTGATCGTGGAGCTCTACTCGAAGTAATCGGAGGCCCTCGTCCGGGCGATGGTGGGGCGGCGTTGACGCGCGCCGCGCCCCGCCGATGCTCGGCCGACGGGTGAAGCGCGTCGTGGTTCTCCGGCCTGCCGCCGGAAGGAAGGACGGGGATACGTGAACGACGTTCAGTCGCCGCGCATGACCTACGAGCCCATCTCGGACACGCTCGGGCGCTTCGCGGTCGAGCCGCTCGACCGCGGCTTCGGCCACACGTACGGCAACAGCCTGCGCCGCGTGCTGCTGTCGTCGCTCGAGGGCGTCGCCGTGACGTCCGTCCGCATCGAGGGCGTCCAGCACGAGTTCACCAGCGTTCCCGGCGTCCGCGAGGACGTCACGGACATCATCATCAAGCTCCGCGACCTGGTCTGCCGCCTGCATGGCGAGATGGACGAGATCGAGGTGGAGCTGTCCAAGACCGGCCCCGGGTCGGTGACGGCGGGCGACATCTCCTGCCCGTCCGACCTCGAGATCCTCAACCCGGAACTCGAGATCGCGAACCTGATCGACAACGCGTCGCTGGACATGGTGCTCACCATCGCCCGCGGCCGCGGGTACGTGCAGGCCGAGGCCAACAAGGGCCCCAACACCGTGATCGGCGTGATCCCGGTGGACTCGAACTTCTCGCCCGTCACGCGCGTGCGCTACGAGGTCAGTCACAGCCGCGTCGGCTCTGACGTGGGCTTCGACCGGTTGATGCTGGAGGTGCAGACGAACGGCTGCATCGACCCGCGCACGGCCGTCGGCCAGGCCGCCGAGGCGCTTATCGCACGCCTCGCGATCTTCGCCGACCCCGAGAGCGCGAAGCTGCTGGGCCAGCCGGAGCCGGAGGAGGAGCGTCCGGGCGGCAACCTCCACGACATCATGATCGAGGAGCTCGAGCTGGGCGTGCGCTCGTACAACTGCCTCAAGCGGGTCGGGGTGGAGACCATCGGCGACCTCATCTCGAAGACGGAGGCCGAGCTGTCGGCCATCCCGAACTTCGGCAAGAAGAGCATCGAAGAGGTCAAGGAGAACCTGGCGGCCCACGGGCTCGACCTGCGCCAGGACTAACGAACGAACCAGGAGAGCTGATCCCGTGCGTCACCAGCGTAAGGGCCCCAAACTGAACCGCTCGAGCGCGCACCGGCAGTCGCTGGGGGCGAACCTCGCCGCCGCGCTGCTGGAGCACGGGCGCATCCAGACCACCGCGCCGAAGGCCAAGCTGGCCCGCGGGGTCGCCGAGAAGGCCATCACGCTCGGTAAGGGCGGCACGCTGCACCACCGCCGCCAGGCCATCTCACTGCTGCGCAACAAGACGGTCACGTACCGCCTGTTCAACGAGATCGCCCCGGCGTTCAAGGACGTCCAGGGCGGCTACACGCGCACGCTGAAGCTGGGCCCCCGGCCCGGTGACGCCGCCGAGATGGTGCTGCTGGAGCTCACCGTCGAGGTGCCCGCCGCGTCGTAGGGTGCACCGCACCACGAAGAGTCCCACGGGCCCGCACGCGCGGGCCCGTGGCGTTTGAGGCCCGTGCCCACGCTGCGCCTGACCGTCGAGTACGACGGCGCCGGGTTCTCCGGATGGGCGGCCCAGCCGGGGCTGCGCACGTGCGAGGGGGAGCTGCGCGAGGCGCTCCAGACCGCGCTGCGGTCGCCCGTGGAGCTGCGGGTCGCCGGCCGCACCGACGCCGGCGTCAGCGCGACCGGCCAGGTGGTGAGCGTCCACACCGACTCGACGCCGGACCCGCGGCGCCTGGTGCGCGCCCTGCCGGCGCTGCTGCCGGACGACCTCAACGTGCGGGCCGTTGCGGCCGCCCCGGACGGCTTCGACGCGCGCCGCGACGCGACGTCGCGCACGTACGAGTACCGGGTCCTGAACGCCCCCCGCTCGCCCATGCGCCGCGGGCGCGTGCTGGACCACCCGGCCCCTCTCGACGTCGCGGCGATGCGGCGGGCGGCCGCCGCGTGCGAGGGGCAGCACGACTTCACGGCGTTCACGCCCACCGACACGCAACACGTGTTCTTCGACCGCACCGTCCTCGCGTCACGCTGGGAGCGCCGCGGCGACGAGCTCGTCTACACCGTGGAGGCCAACGCGTTCCTGCGGCACATGGTGCGGGTCTTGGTGGGCACCATGCTGGAGGTGGGACGGGGCAGGCGGACCCCCGAGGGGTTCGCGACGCTGCTTGGCGGCGCACCCCGGACGGCCGCGGGCACCACCGCGCCCGCGCATCCGCTCACGCTGGTGGGCGTCGCGTATCCCCCGGCGCTCGGGACGGGGCCGAGAGCGGAGTGAACCGCCCTCGGGGGGCGGCGCGTCGCGGCAATCGGTGGCGATCGGCCGGAGGGGCGGGCGAACCGCCGGACAGAGGGCGCGGCGGCGGCGTGGCGCGCATGTCGTGGCTGTCAGGGCGCCGCGCGTTCGGCGCACCCGTCGGCCGCCGCTCGCCGCCCCCGCGGGGGTCCGCGGGCGGGGTTCGCGCGCGTCCGGGCCACGCCGGCAGGCCCGCGCCCGCCTGCGGACACACCCGGCCCGGACCGGCCGGGTAGCGCCGCCTCATCCGCGACCGCCAGGTGACGGGTCGTGCCGGCCCGGCCGGTGGTGCGCCCGAGACCGTGCACCTCGGCGAGCCATGGCCGCAGTCCCAGCCCGGGAGACCCGGGCCCGGCCCCCGGGATTCGTGCCGGTTCCGGGGCATGCGCACTCCGGTGCAGCGTCCGGCCGGCGCGGCGCCGGCACACCTGTCGGCCCAGGCGGTCACGACCCGGGCACGGCGGCGGCGAACGCGCCGGACGCGGCGGAAGGGCGCGTGGAACGCCGCGCGGATGGGTCGCAGAGACCCATCCCCCGGCCGGCGTGGTGACGCACGCCGTCGAGGCGCAGCCAGTCGCGCAGCCGCCACGACGCCGCAACGGAAACGCCGCCCGCGCGCGTTCGCCGCACTAGACTCGGCCGGTGCCCCACATCCTGATCACCAACGACGACGGCGTGCTCAGCCCGGGCCTGGGGGCGTTGCTGGCGCCGCTGCGCGAGGTTGGCGAGGTCCACGTGCTAGCGCCGCACGCCAACCGCAGCGCCGTGGCCCGCGCGCTCACCATCCACCAGCCCCTGCACGTGCGCCGGGTGGACCTGCCGGACGGCACGGCGGCCACGTCGTGCGACGGCACACCAGTGGACTGCGTCCGCCTGGCCGCCCTCGGCGTGCTGGGGATCGTGCCCGACGCGGTGGTCAGCGGCATCAACCACGGCGTCAACATGGGCGACGACGTCACGTACTCGGGCACCGTCGGCGCGGCCCTCGAGGGGCTCATGTGCGGCTGGTTCGCCGTCGGCGTGTCGTGCGAGGCCAGGGGCGAACCCGCCGACCGCTGGAGCGGCGACGCTTTCGACTTCGGTCCCGTGGCCGCCTCCGTCGCCCGGCTGGTCGACGCGGGACTGCGCGGCGACGTGCCCCGCGAGTACGCGTACAACGTCAACTCCCCGGCCGAGCTGTCGTCCAACCCGCCGGTGATGACGGCGACGAGGCTGGGACGCCGGATCTACAACGACGAGCTGATGCCGCACCCCCCCGGGGCGGACGGCGTGTACTACGACATCTACAACGCCAGGCCCGGGCATCACGACGAGGAGGGCACCGACTTCGCCGCCCACGTCCGCGGCGAGATCTCCGTCACGCCTCTTCACCTCAGCATCACGGCCCACGAGGGCATGGACGCGCTGCGCGCCGGCCTGGCCACCACGGGGATGTCGGCGTGAGCAGGTACCGCACGGTGCTGTGGGACCTCGACGGCACCATCGCCGACACCCTGCCGCTGATCCGCGACTCGCTGCGACACGCGGCCGTGCAGGTGCTGGGCGCCGCGCCGCCCGAGGACGTGCTGGTGCGCAACATCTTCATGCCCCTCGCCGACCAGATGCGGGCTTTCGACGCCGAGCGGGTGGACGACCTGTGCGCCGCGTATCTGGAGTGGAACCACGCCGTGTCGCGGGAGCGGCTGGGTGCCCACGACGGCATGGTCGATCTGGTGCGCGACCTCGCCGCCGCCGGTGTGGCGCAGGGCATCGCCAGCTCCAAGTCGCGGCGGGGCGTCGCGCTGGCGCTGGAGATCCTGGGCCTCGAGGACGTGTTCGGCGCCGTCGTCACGCCCGACGAGGTGGAGGCGCACAAGCCCGACCCCGCGCCGCTGCTGCGCGCGCTCGAGCTGATGGGCCGCGGCCAGGACGGCGCGTGTTACGTGGGCGACGCGCTGACCGACGTGGCCGCGGCGCGCGCGGCGGGCGTGGACGCGATCTCCGTGGTCTGGGGCTTCTACGACGCCGAGGCGCTGGCGGGCGCCGAGCCCGACGCGGTGGCCCACACCGCCGCTGACCTGCGCACAATCCTGGGACTGGCGGCGTGAGCGACGCCGCGGCCCGCGTCGACGAGCTCACGCGCCTCATCGAGGAGGCCGACCACCGCTACTACGTGCTCGACGACCCGTCCGTGGACGACGCCACGTACGACTCCTGGCTGCGGGAGCTGGCCGGGCTGGAGGACACCCACCCTGGCCTGCTGCGCCCGGAGTCGCCCACGCAGCGGGTGTCGGGGCGGCCCAGCGGGGCGTTCGCGGAGGTGCGTCACGCCGTGCCCATGCTGAGCCTGGCCAACGCCCGCGGCGACGAGAAACTGCGGGGGTGGTACCGGCGCCTGCGCGACACCATGGCGGCGTCCGGCATTGCAGACAGACAGGTCCGGTTCGTCGTTGAGCCGAAGATCGACGGCCTGGCCATCGCGCTGACGTACGAGGACGGCGTGTTCGTCCGTGGGGCCACCCGTGGCGACGGGACGGTGGGCGAGGACGTCACCGCGAACCTGCGCACCATCGGCCAGATCCCGCGGACGCTCGCACCGCCGTTCCCCGCGTCGGTGGAGGTACGCGGCGAGGTGTATCTGCCGCTGCGGGCCTTCGCCGAGTTCAACCGGGCGCGCCTCCACCAGGGGTTGCCGGTGTTCGCCAACCCGCGCAACGCCGCGGCGGGCAGCCTGCGCCAGCTCGACCCCCGCATCACCGCCCAGCGGCCTCTGGCCCTCTGGTCGTACGGCGTGGCGCGTCCGGAGGACGTCGGGGCCGGCACCCACGCCGACACGCTCACATGGCTGCGCGACAAGGGCTTCCCCGTGAACCCCGACGTCAGCGCCGAGCCCGACATCGACGCCGTGGCCGCCGCGTGCGCGCGCTGGGAGGAGCGACGCGGTGAGCTCGACTTCGACATCGACGGGGCCGTCGTGAAGGTGGACGAGGCGGACGTGCAGCGCGCCCTCGGCGCCGTGGGGCGGGCCCCGCGGTGGGCCATCGCTTACAAGTTCGCGCCCACGACGGCCATCACCACCCTGCGCGGCATCCCGGTGAACGTCGGCCGCACCGGTGCGCTGGTCCCGTACGCCGAGCTGGAGCCCGTGGTGGTGGGGGGCGTCACCGTGCGCCAGGCCACGCTCCACAACCACGAGGACGTGGCGCGCAAGGGCCTGATGATCGGCGACAGGGTCATCGTGCAGCGCGCCGGCGACGTCATCCCCCAGGTCGTCGGGCCCGTGGTCTCCGAGCGCACCGGCGACGAGGTCCCGTGGGTGATGCCGGACCGCTGTCCGGCGTGCGGGACGCCGGTGGTGCCCACCGAGGGCGAGGTGCAGCTGCGGTGCCCCAACAACGCGTGCCCGGCCCAGGCCGTGCGCAGCATCGAGCACTTCGCCTCGCGCGGGGCGATGGACATCGAGGGGCTGGGGGAGAAGACCGTCGTCGAGCTGTTCCGGCGGGGGCTGCTGCGCGATGTGGCCGACATCTACGACCTCCACACCCGTCGCGACGAGCTGCTGGAGATGGAGGGGTGGAAGGAGAGGAAGGTCGACAACCTGCTGGCGGGGATCGAGGCCAGCAAGGCCCGCGGCTGGGCGCGCCTGATCTTCGGCCTGGGCATCCGCCACGTGGGCGGCATCACGGCCCAGGCCATCGCCGACGTCGCCCCCACGGCGGCCGCCCTGCGCGCCGCGACCGCGGACGACCTCTCGCGCGCCGAGGGCGTGGGTCCGACCGTGGCGACGTCCATCGCCCAGTTCATGTCGTCCGCCGACAACGTGCGCACGCTCGACCGGCTGGGCGAGCGCGGCCTGGTGATGGAGCACGATGGGGCGGCCGGCACGGGCGAGGGGCCCCTGGCGGGCCTGACGCTGGTCATCACCGGGTCCGTGGACGGCTTCACGCGCGACGACGCCCGCCGCGCCGTCGTGGCCGCCGGCGGCAAGGCGACCGATGCGGTCAGCAAGAACACGGACGTGCTGGTGGCGGGTCCCGGCGGCGGGAGCAAACTGGCGAAGGCCGAGAAGCTCGGCGTCCCGGTGGTGGACGCGGCCGACTTCGCCGCGCTGCTGTCCGGCGAGCTGCCGGCGCCCACGCGCGAGGGGCAGGGCGGGCCGTAGCGCCGGCGACCCGCGCCCGCCCCCCGGGCCGGTGCGGGACGTCGCTCCCCCGCGGCGACGGATTCCCCGGCGCGCCGCGGTCCCGGCGGACCGTCCGGCCGCGGCCGGCCACGCGCCTGCCCGCGCCGATGCGCCGTCAGTGGACCGAGAACCCCCCGTCGACGGCGATCATCTGCCCCGTGACGTAGGCTCCCGCGCCCGACGCCAGGAACACCGCGACCCCGGCGAGGTCGGCGGGCTCGCCGTTACGCCCGGTCATCGTGCGGGCGGCCATCGCGCGCGCCCGTGCGGGATCGTCGAACACCGTCCGCGTCATCGGCGTCGACACGAAGCCCGGCACGACGCAGTTAACCGTGACGCCGTGCGGGCTCCACCGCTCGGCCAGCGACCGGGTGAGGCCACCCACGGCGGCCTTCGACACGCCGTACGCGCCGCTGCGGCCGAACGCGCTCCACGACTGCTGGGACCCGATCAGGATGATCCGGCCCCAGCCGCGCGCGGCCATGCCGGGTGCCAGCGCCTGGGCCAGCGCGAACGGGGCGTGGACGTTCACCTGCATCGTGGCGGCGTACTCCTGACCCGTGATGTCGGCCATGTCGGGTCGCGGGTTCACGCCTGCGGCGGCGACGAGGATGTCGAAGGCCCCGTCCGCGGCGCGGGCCGCGAACGCGGCCACAGCGCCGGCGTCGGCCATGTCGCACGAGGCGGTCGACGCATCCACGCCCGCGTTCGTCAGCCGCGCGGCGGCGCGGGCCAGGCGGCTCGCGTCGCGGGCGACCAGGCACACCGGCGCGCCCGCCCTGCCCAGTGCCTCGGCCATGGCCAGCCCGATGCCCGAGCTGCCGCCCGTCACGACGGCCCGGCGGCCCGTGAGCCCGAACAGGGAATCGAGAAACGGGCGGGTCACAGCCGTCACGCTAGCTCACCCGCCCGCGCCGGGCGTGTCGCGGCGGGCCGGGCGGGGGGTTTGTCGCGTGACCCGCCGGGCCGCTCTGACCGTGGGTCGGCCTCTCCCGAGGCCCACCCACGGTCGCGGTCCAGGACACGGGCCGTCTTGTCACCGGAGTGCGCCACGCCACCCGACTGGGACCGCGTGCGGGTGGCGTGGCGCCGCCGGGGGTCCTGGCCGGGGTGCGCGGACACCCTGCGGCTCTAGTCTCCCAGGAGGACCTCGGCGCCGTCGCCGCCCACGAACCGCTGGTCGTTGCCGGCAACCTTCATGCGGTCGCGCCGCTGGCCGTAGGAGTTGTTCGCCACGACCGCGGTCCCGTCGACCGAACGCACGGCGGCCACGCCGTCCGGCACGAGCCCGAACCGCATCCGGGGTTGCTCGAGCCCTCCCGGCGCCAGTTGCAGGTCGACCTTGATCAGGCCAGTCGACAGGGTCGCCACCGGGCCGCACATCGCCCCCGTCTGGGCGCCGTTGACGCGCTCGCCGCTGCTGGCGCGCTCGCGGAACGTCGCAAAGGCGCACACGCGGGATGCCCCCAAGGTGGAGGGGGCCACAAAGAAGTCGATCCCGGACGCGAAGCGCAGCCGCACGGCGCGATCGGCCGCCACCTCCGGCACGGGCCGGACGGCCGAGGCTTGCTGCGCGGCGTCGGGGTGACCACCAGGGCCCGCGAGAAGCCGCGCCACGGTCGCCTCGTCCGTTGCGCCCGGCGAGACCAGGCCGGCGAGCGGCGCGGGCGTGCCCCGGTCGACCTCCGCGAACGCGGCGACCGACCCCGACACGAGCACCACGGCGACCGCGCCCGCCACAAGCGGGCCACGGCGGCCGAGTGCACTCGTCACGCGGGGAATGATGTCGCTCGTCGGGGGGACAAGCGGAACACCGTTCATAAGGGGGGACAAGCGGGACTCCGTTCATAAGGGGGGATGGACGGATGCTGCGATCTTCCGTGTCAAGGCTACGGAATAAATGCTATTGCCGTCAAAGGCGAAACCGAGACGTGTTCCTGATCCACCTTTCCGTGTCGGAGCGGACGGCCCCGGCGGTGCCCCATCGGTCGTTAAGGACCTATGCGGGCGCCGGGCCGCGCCGGCCGCCGGGCCGGCGGCCCAGGCGAGGACAGACACGGGCCCCGTTGGCGGGCGCGAGAAGCCGACCTGGCACCGCGCCCCCGGCACGTCCCGTACCCCACGAGCTCCGACGACGCCAGGGCGCTGCCGTCGCCGGTGTCACAGGGACCACCGGTGCAGGCCGCCCCCGCCGTCGACCGCCGCGTCGTGACCGGTCACATTCCCGGCACCAAGACCCGCGGCTCGTCACGGGGAAGGCCACCGCGGGCCGGCGGAAACACGATGAGTTCGTCGGCCGCACCCCTGGCCGGCTGGTCCCGGCGGCAGTATCCACGAGGGGCCTGCAGCTCCGGATGCGTGAGGCGCGCCCCATCTGGATGAGCGGATAGCGGACCCCCGCGGGACCTCGGCCACCACAAGGGAAAGGCTGTGGTGCATCGCCCCCCTGCGAAGAACGCCCGACGCCGGTCAGTGCAACCGTGTCGGCGCGCCGACGCCGCGGGCGGACCACCTCCCGCACCCGTCCTCGTCCGAGGGTGCCTCAGACGTTGCACGGACCCGACCGAGACAGCGCTGCGCCGCCGGGTGTAAGCGGCGCAGATCGAGCGGGGCGACGGCGTCTCCACGGCGCGCCGTCCGCGAAAGCGGAACCGGTCGTTCAGGGGACCCGCGCGCGTCCGTGTTCGGTCGCGTTCGTACGGGTCGTGGTGGCGCCCGCCGGGGGCGTCAGCGAGCCCGGCGACGTCGTGGTGGACATCCTCGGCGCGGGAGCCGGGCGGGGCACGCCGGGCAGGAAGTCGGCGCGCCCCGACGCCAGCAGCTTCACGATGCGGTCCTGCGTGGCCTTTGCGCCGCCGATATCCGCGTCGTTCATCACGAACGCGAACGCGTAGCGCTCACCCGACGGGCTGGTGGCGACGCCAGCCAGGCTCGACACGCCGTTGATGTAGCCGGTCTTCGCCCGCACGCGGGCACGGATGCCCGGCTCGCGGAAGCGCCGCACCAGCGTACCCGTGCCCCCGGTGGGCAGCGACAGGACCAGCCCGTCACCCCACGCCGGCTCGCGGTACGCGGCCTCGAAGATCGACACCAGCGTGGTGGCCGACACCTTGTTGGCCCGCGACAGGCCCGACCCGTCCACCAGCACGTCCGACGGGCCCATGATGCCCCGATCGCGCAGCAGGATCGTGGTCACGCGGTTGCCCTCGGCGGTCGTGCCCTGGCCGCCCGCGTACGCGCCCACGTCCTTGCGCAGCGTCTCGGCGATGAAGTTGTCGCTGTCGGGGTTCATGGCCCGCAGGATCATCGACAGCGGCGGCGACTGCACCGTTGCCAGCACGCGGGCCCGGGTGGGCGTCCGCGCCACCCGCACCGGGCCGGTGTTGCGGATGCCGTTGGCCCTAAACACCCGGGCCAGGTGCGAGGCCGCCCCCCGGTCGGGGTTGCGGGCGTAACGGGCGCGGTTGTCGCCCGCGTAGTTCTGGTTCACCGCCGCGCCCGACAGGGGCGGCGAGTACTGCCAGTAGTAGCTGCGCCACTGCAGGCCGGTGCGCCGCCCGTCGAGCACCGTGGGGTCGACCACGGTGGGGCCGGTGTGGCGGGTCACGCCCCGCGCGCGCAGGGCGCGGGCGAGGGCTCCCAGGTCGGTGTGATAGCGGCCCAGGTACGTGCGGGCGTACGTCCGCGTCGCCAGCACGGGGTCCCCCGAGCCCTTCAGGTACACCGGCCCGGTCAGCGTGGAGCCCTTGCGCACTGTGCCCGGCCCCTCCAGCAGCGTCGTCTGGAAGCGGAAGTTGGGCCCCATGGCCAGGAGGGCGCCGGCCGATGTCACCACCTTCATCGTCGACGCCGGCATGTGCGGCAGGTCGGGACGATGGGAGGCCAGCGTGTGGCTGCCGGTGGGACCCAGCCGCACGACCAGCGCGCCGGTGTCGGGGTGCTTCTTCGTCCACGTCGCGAGGGCACCGGCCACCGTGTTCGGCGCCGCCGCCGCGGGCGACGCGGCCAGGCCCGCGACCACGACGCACGCGCCGAGGTGGCGCCCGCCGAGGGCGCCCCTCACCGGCACCGCCCCGCGACGAGGATCGTCCGGCGCTCTCGAGCGGGCAGGCGCCCGGCGGATCGGGCAGGCATCCGCCGGCCGTGCCCACCGAGTCGACCGATTGCGTCCGGTCGATGCGCCAGTGCTCGATCGGGATGGACTCCCGGATACGGGGCCCGACCACCCCCCGCCGCGACACGCCGAGCGCGTGCGACGGTTTGCCCGGGGTCAGGGGCACCGCCATCGAGTCGCCCTCGTGCGGGGGAGGAACCGATGCCGCGCGGCCCGCGCGCCGCGTCACGCGCAGGCGGGTTCAGATGCCCGCCAAGCCGCTGCGCTATCGCGTGGGTGACCCGGCGCCATGCAGCCACATGCGTGAGCTGCAGGCGTGCGGCCGGGCGGGGTTCAGGAACCGCCGACGCCACGAGGGGGGTCTCGGCGAAGCCGTGAGGCCGACGATGGACGCGGAGCATGGGGCCGCACGTTACCAACGCTCCCCGCCGGAGCCGGCCGCCGCGGGCGCGCCGTGACGGCCGCCGCTCAGCGGCGGGGGGTGGCCGACCGCGTCCGGGCGAACGCCACGACGGGCGCCGGGTGCGACGGGAACAGCAGCGTCCACGCCTGCGCCAGCAGGAAGCCCATCCCCATGACCGCGCCGCCCGCGAGGCAGTCGAGCACGAAGTGATTGCCGGTACCCGTGATCGTGAGGAACACCAGCGCCGGATACGACAGCGCCAGCATCCGCAGCGGCCAGCTGTCGAGCAGGAAGCACGCCACCACCGCGATCATGAACGCGTACCCGAAGTGCATGGACGGCACGGCCGCGTTGGGGTTAAACCAGCCGGAAAGCGCGCCGCCGTGCAGGTCGATGTCGGACACCCCGCGCAGCGTGTCGATGAAGCCGTCCGTGGGGAGCACGCGCGGCGGGGCCACCGGAAACAGCATGTAGACGACCAGCGCGATGCCGTTGGCGGCCAGGAAGCCGTTGCGGATGTACGGGTAGATCCGCCGCCTGCGGTGATACAGCCAGACGAAGAACGCCGTCGTCACGATCCAGTGGGCGTACATGTAGAAGAGGTTGAGCAGCTCCGTGAATGCCAGGTGCTGCACCAGCCACTGCTGGATGGACAGCTCCACGAACAGCCCCGACGCCTGCTCCCAGCGGACGATGTGCATGGTGTTGGACACGGCCTGACCGGGGTCGCCGATCACCAGAGCCCTCGAGAGCTGGTACACGACGAGCGCCGCCAGAAAGATGCCCACCTCGTGCAGCCCGGGGTGCCGGTGGAACGCGCCCCTCACGCGGCCACGGGGCGAGGCCACGGTGGCGGGGGGTGCCGGGTTCTCCATGATCTCGCGGGTCGTCACATGGTTGACGGTACACGGGGAGCCGTTTTCGGGGCAACCGTGACACATCCCGTGGCGGCAAAGGGATGGTAAGGACTCCCGTCCGGGGCCGCGCGTGGCGGTGGGCGTCGTCATCGGGTACCATCCTTCGGCCGTACATCGGGGTGTGGCGCAGCTTGGTAGCGCGCTCCGTTCGGGTCGGAGAGGTCCCCGGTTCAAATCCGGGCACCCCGATTGGCACAACCGGGCGGGTCCGCGGTGGTTACGCGGGCCCGGTCCGCTGGCGTGCGCGACGGCGCTCTGCGAGGTTGAAGGCGGTCCGTCCCCGTTTCGAGGAGGCTCGATGCCCGATCCCGCTCCCGGGGATCGCCCCGTCCGCGCGTCCGACGCCGAGCGCGAGGCTGCGGTGGCACGCCTGCGCGAGGCGTCCGTCGAGGGGCGCGTGACGTTCGAGGAACTCCTCGAGCGCACGGGCGACGCGTATCAGGCCCGGGATCGTGCCGACCTCGAGGCGCTGGTCGCCGACCTGCCCGCACAGGCCGCACCCGCGCGCACGCCCGGCGGATTCGTGCTGGGCATCTTCGGCGGGGGCGACAAGAGAGGGCGCTGGCGCGTGCCAGAGCGCATCACGGTGCTGAACGTGTTCGGCGGCAGCGACCTCGACCTGCGGGGAGCCGTGGTCACATCGCCGGAGGTGACCATCACCGTCGTGTCGGTGTTCGGCGGGTCCGACGTCGTCGTCCCCGCGGGGGCGGACGTCGCGATGACCGGCGGCGCGCTGTTCGGAGGCAACGACATCGAGATCACCCACCCCACCGTGCCGGGCTCCCCAGCCGTCACCGTACGCGCGTTCAGCCTGTTCGGCGGCACCGATGTGCGGGACGCCGAACGGCCCCGGTGGCGCGACCGCCTGCGCGGCGGCGGAGCGGATGCGCCCCGTCCGCCGGGGCCGTGACGCGGGGCCGGTGGGGCGCCTCGGCGGGCGCCCCACCGGCCTGGACTAGTCGTAGTACTCGGCGCCCAGGTGCGTGATGACCTCGTCGCCCATCAGGTGACGCATGGTGTTCTTCAGCTTGGTCTGCTGGATGAACAGGTCGTGCTCCGGGTACACGTCGTCCTGCACCGGCTGCGGGCTCTTCCAATAGAACGAGAGCCACTCCTGCACGCCCGAAAGGCCGGCGCGCTGCGCCAGGTCGATGAGCAGGGCGAGGTCCAGCACGATCGGCGCGGCCAGAATCGAGTCGCGGCACAGGAAGTCGATCTTGATCTGCATCGGGTAGCCCAGCCACCCGAAGATGTCGATGTTGTCCCAGCCCTCCTTGTTGTCGCCGCGCGGTGGGTAGTAGTTGATGCGCACCACGTGGTGGATGTCGCCGTACAGCTCCGGGTTGCGCTCGGGCTCGAAGATGGTGTCCAGCACGCCCAGCTTCGAGACCTCCTTGCTCTTGAAGCTGTCGGGGTCGTCCAGCACCTCGCCGTCGCGGTTGCCGAGGATGTTGGTGGAGTACCAGCCGTGCACGCCCAGCATGCGGGCCTTGAGGCCGGGGGCGAGGATGGTCTTCATCAGCGTCTGGCCCGTCTTGAAGTCCTTGCCGGTGACCGCGACGTTGTTGGCCCGCGCCAGCTCCATGAGCGCCGGGAAGTCGAACATCAGGTTGGGCGCGCCGTTGGCCAGCGGGATGCCCAGCTTCAGGAACGCGTACGCGTAGATCTGGCTGGGCGCGATGTCCGGGTGGCTGTCTCGCAGGCCCTGCTCGAACGCGGCGAGCGTCCGGTGCACGTCGACGGGCTGCTTGTAGATCTCGGTCGAGCCGCACCACACGCCGACGATGCGGTCGCAGCCGTTGTCGGCCTTGAACCTCTCGATGTCGGCGATCAGCGCCTCGGCCCACTCCATCTTCGACGCGTCCGGCTTGACGTTGTCGCCGTGGAGGTTGCGGACGTACTCCTGCTCGAACACGGCCGGCATGGGGGCGATGGCCTCCAGCTCGTCCTTGAGCTCAGCCAGGATCGGCCCCTCCAGGACGCCGGCGCGGACGGCGGCCTCGTAGGCGTTGTCGCGGTGCACGTCCCACCCACCGAAGACCATGTCGTCGAGGCCCGCCAGCGGCAGGTAGTCCTTGATCAGCCGCACGTCGTCGTCGGTGCGCTTCCCGATGCGGATGGTTCCCATCTGGGTGAGGCTGCCGATCGGCCGGGCGAGGCCCCGGCGCACCGCCAGCACGCCCGCGATGAACGTGGTGCCGACGGCGCCCATACCGGGCAGCAGCACCCCGAGCTTCCCCTTGGCGGGGGCGATCTCGACGGCGGACTCCAGAGCCATGTGTTCTCCTGATCGGGCGTGGTGAAGGCGCGGCGGGCGCGTTGCCCGGGCCGCCTGCGGGAGACTACGCCGCGCCCGCGCGCGGCGGCTCCGGCCCCTGATATTGCAAGTATGGTATATCACGCCGAGGGCGTCGCTTGCGTCTCGGGGCCGCGGTCCTCCGCGCGTTCGCCCGCCCGCAGGCGCGGCCGTGCCCCGCGCGAACCCCCCAAAAGGTCGAAGCGAACGGCGCAATGGGACTGTTACGGTCTCGCGCCATGGGGGACAAGAGGGGCAACCGGCGGCCTGGTCACACGCGCCTGTCCACGAAGAACCAGGTCACGGTCCCGCGGGTCGTGACCGACGCGGTCGGCGCCGCCGCCGGCACCGAGTTCCGGGTCGAGGCCGACGACGCCGGCCGGATCGTGCTGACGCCGGTCGCGGCGGCTCCCGACGCGCGCCGGGCGGCCGTCGCCCGCGTCGCGGGCTCCATGCCCGGGATCTGGCCCCAGGGCGAGTTCGCCGCGGTGCGGGAAGAATGGCTGTAGCGGTCCTCTCGGGCGGCGCGGTGGTCGCGCTGCTGGACCCCGCCGACCGTCACCACGACGCCGCCGTCCGCGTGCTGTCCGAGGCCGACGTCGACGAGTTCCTGCTGCCGTCGTCGTCGCTGGCGGAGTGCCTCGTGGCGCCGTGCCGGGTGGGCAGCGAGGACGCGCTCATCGACGCGCTGGCCGACGCCGGCATCGGCGTCGTCCCGGTGACGGCCGAGATCGCCATCCTCGCGGCCCGCCTTCGGGCCCGGGCCACCGGGGTGCGGCTCTCGGACGCCTTGGTCATCGCCACCGCCGAGGACCTCGGGGCCATGCTGCTGGCCGTGGAGCCCGGCTGGGCCACGATCAGCGACCAGGTACGGCCGATCACCACGTTGTGGTGATCGGCGCCGCCGGTCTAGACCGTGATGACGCCCTCGACCTCCGGGATCTGACGCCGCAACTCGGCCTCGATACCCAGCGTCAGCGTGGCCGTCGACATGGGGCAGCCGCCGCACGCGCCGTGCATGGTGAGGTGGACGAAGCCCTCCTCGTCGAAGTCGACCAACTCGACGTCGCCGCCGTCGGAGTGCAGCGCGGGGCGCACCTGGTCGAGCACGTCCTCGATCTTGGACAGAATCTCCGCGGACACGTTCAGCCGTCCTCGCTTGTGGTCGTCTAAAGGAAACGTCGGTTGGTGAATCATAGCGCCGCCCCCGCCGCCGGCGTTGTGCGCGTCGCGGCCGTCCAGATGACGTCCGGCGCGGACCGGGACGAGAACATCGCCCGGGCCGGGGAGCTGGTGGAGCGGGCCGTGGCGGACGGCGCCGACCTCGTCGTGCTGCCCGAGAAGTGGAACCTCATGGACGACCGCGCGGGCACGCTCGCCGGCGCCGAGGATCTGGACGGCCCCTCCCTGGAGGCCGTCCGCGGGTGGGCGGTGCGGCTGGGGGTCGCCATCGTCGCCGGCTCCGTGAACGAGCGTCACGATGGGCGCACAGTGCGCAACGCCAGCGTCGCCGTCGACGAGCGAGGCGACGTGGCCGGGGTCTATCGCAAGATCCACCTGTTCGACGTGGACGCCGGCGGCCGGGTCTACCGCGAGAGCGACGAGGCCACGCCCGGCGACTTCGTGGTGACGGCGACGCTGGCGGGCATCCGGGTGGGCATGTCGATCTGCTACGACCTGCGCTTCCCGGAGCTCTACCGGGCGCTGGCCGACCGCGGTGCCGACGCGGTGGTGGTCCCCGCGGCGTTCACCGCCGCCACGGGACCCCCCCACTGGGAGGTGCTGCTGCGCGCCCGGGCCATCGAGAACCAGTGCGCCGTGATCGCCGCGGGGCAGGTGGGAGCGCACCCCCACGGCGTGCGCACGCACGGTCACAGCATGATCGTGGACGCGTGGGGGGTCGTGCGCGCCGAGGCCGCCACGGGCGCCGGGCCGTGCGTGGTGGTCGCCGACGTGGACCTGGCCGAGCAGCGGAGCGTGCGTGAGCGGCTGCCCGCGCTGCGTCACCGGCGGCTCGGCCGGGACCACACGGCCGGGGGGTGGACGCCGCCCCCCGGCCGGACGTAGCCTCGACGCATGAGAACGCTGCTCTCCCTCGCGGCCGCCGCCCTGCTAGCCGCCACGATCCCCACTACCGCGTCGGCGCGGTCCGTCTTCATCGCCAGCCCCACCCGCAACCTGGGCTGCCAGATCGTCGACAACGACGCGCGCCTGCGGCCCTCGGCGTATTGCCAGAGCTACGCCTCCCGCACCAGCGTGACGCTGTCGAAGGACGGTCGTCTGCGCGTGTGCCGCCGCTCCATGAGGTGCATCGGCGACGGTCCCCCGGAGACGCGCGTACTCCCGTACGGGCGCTCGCGCACCGTCGGACGGTTCCGGTGCACGTCGCGTCGCGACGGCATGCGATGCGTCATCCGGGCCAGCGGCAAGGGCTTCCACATCGACCGCACGCGGGTGCGTCCCGTCCGCTAGCGCTCGGGCCCCCGCGTCGCCGCCCCGCCGGCGTGGCTACGGCGTGGTCTCGCCGGCGCTGAGGCCCGTCATCACGCCGTAGAGACGGTTCCGCGCCATCGTGAGCATGCTGCGCGCCACCTCGGGCCGCGCGGCGTAGATGGTCGCCGCTCCCACCTTGCGCGCCTCCAGCAGGCCCGCCTCGCGCAGCTTGCGCACGTGGACGGACGCGGTGGGCTGGGCGATGTGGAGGGCCCGGGCGAGGTCGCTGACCCCGGAGGGTTCGGCCGCGAGCTGGGTGAGGACGGTGAGGCGGGTGGGCTCCGCGAGCGTTTTCAGGGCGTCCGCGACGATCGTGGCCGCCTCGCGCCGCCGCACCACGGGGTCGTCGTGCGACGGCCGGGCGGCGATCGACATGCCACCGGGCAGCGCGATGATGTGGCCCAGCCCCGACATCGTGGGCGACAGCAGCACGCGCCCCTGGGCCAGGGCGTCGCGGGCCATACGGGTGAACGGCTCGCGGCGGGCGATGTGGGCCTCGGGCAGCAGCTCCAGCAGATCGGCTCCGGCGTCGAGGCGGCGGCGCCACTCGGCGGCGACGAGCGCGGCCTCGTCGCGCAGCCCGCCGTCCCACCGCGACGAGAACGTCGCCCACAACGCACGCAGCACGTCGACGTAACCGCGCCGCAGGTCCGGGTCGGCGGCCAGGCGCACCAGGCGGGCGCGCACGAGGCGGCGGGCGGACTCGGGCTCGGTCTCCAGGCCGGGGGGCCCGGCCAGCTCCACGGGCTCCAGGAGCCGCTCGAACAGCGGCTCCACGTCAGGGCTGGCCAGCAGGCCGACGGCGTCGGCCAGCACGTCGAGCTCCTCCGACAGCATTCCCTCGCCGTCGCCCCAGAACGCGTTGGCCCGGTCGATGAGGGCGGGCGGCACGCCCGAGTCCGGGCGCGGATCGCACGTGGCGCACACGAGCGAGGTGAGGGAGATCGGGGCGGAGGGCGACACGCTCACGCGCGACGGGCGGGCCGCCTCGCGCTGGCCGAAGTCGACTGGGGTCATAGTTGAAGAACTATATCACGATAGAGAGATAGCGGCATACAATGGGGTGGACGAGCAGCCCGAGGGAGGCGAACGATGCTGAACACCACACTGGCTCGCATTATCGCGGAGGACCGGCTGGCATCGCTGCACGCCGATGCCGAGTTGCACCGGACCCGCAGGACGGCCGCGCGCGCGGCCGCCGCCCCGGCATCGGCCCCCACCCCGGCGATCACCCGTGCCCTGCGCGGCGCGGGCGGGTCCGCCCCCCGCGCGGCGCGTGCGCGGCCCCGGGCGGCCGCGTAGGCCCGGCGTCGGCGCGGAGCGACCCCGCGGGGGTACGGCAGCTAGCCGGAGGGCGGAGAGAGAAAGCCGGCGGAACTCAGGTGGTCCACCACGGCCTGGGCCGCGTCCTCGGCCGACGCCTGGTCGGTGCGCACGTGCAGTTCGGGCCGCTCGGGCGGCTCGTACGGCGAGTCGATGCCGGTGAAGTGGGCGATCTCGCCGGCGCGGGCCTTCGCGTAGAGGCCCTTGGGGTCGCGGCTCTCCGCGACGTCCAGCGGCGCGTCCACGAACACCTCGACGAAGCGCCCGGGGGGCACGACGCCGCGCGCCAGCGCCCGGTCGGCCGCGAACGGCGAGATGAACGACGCCAGCACCACGAGCCCGGCGTCGACCATCAGCGCGCCCACCTCGGCGACGCGGCGGATGTTCTCCACCCGGTCGCCGTCCGAGAAACCCAGGTCGCGGTTGAGCCCGTGGCGCACGTTGTCGCCGTCGAGCAGGTACGTGTGCACGCCGAGCGCGTGAAGGCGTCGCTCCACCATGTTCGCGACGGTGGACTTGCCCGCCCCCGACAGCCCGGTGAACCAGACGAGCGCCGCGCCGTGGCCGTTCATGGACGCGCGCGCGGCGGCGTCGACGTCGGTGGCGTGCCAGTGCACGTTCCGGGCGGCCCTGGTGGCCCGCTCGATGACGCCGGCCGCGACCGTCGTGTTCGTCATGCGGTCGATGACGATGAAGCCGCCGGTGTCTCGGTTGTGCGCGTACGGGTCGAACGCCACGGGGCGGTCGAATGCCACGTCGCACAGCCCGATCTCGTTCATCTGCAGCGTGTCGGCGGGCTGGTGCCTGAGCGTGTTGACGTCCACCCGGTGCGCGGGCGGAGCGATAGTGGCCGACACGGTGCGGGTGCCCAGCTTCACCAGGTATGGACGTCCGGGCGTCATGGCGTCCTCGTGCATCCACACGATGTGCGCTTCGAACCGGTCGGCGACGCCCGCCGGGTTGGACGCGTCGCAGATCACGTCGCCGCGGCTGATGTCGATCTCGTCGGTCAGCGTCAGGGTGACGGCCTGGTTGGCCTGGGCCTCGTCGAGGTCGCCGTCGAACGTCACGACGCGGGCGACCGTGCTCTCCAGACCCGACGGCAGGGCCTTCACCCTCATGCCCGGCCGCACCGTGCCGCTGACGACCGTGCCGGAGAAGCCGCGGAAGTCGAGGTCCGGCCGGTTGACCCACTGCACCGGCATCCGCATGGGCTCGGTGTGGGCGACGTCCTCCACCGGGACGGTTTCCAGGTACTCCATGAATGTGGGCCCGGAGTACCACGCGGTGTTGGCGCTGCGCTCCGTGATGTTGTCGCCCTTCAGGGCCGACAGCGGGATGCACGTGATGTTGGTGATGCCCAGCTGGGCGGCGAACGCGCGGTACTCGGCCTCGATGCGGTCGAACTCGGCCCTGTCGTAGCCGATGAGGTCCATCTTGTTGACGGCCAGGACCACGGTGTGCACGCCGATCTGTGACACCAGATAGCTGTGGCGCCGGGTCTGGGTGAGCAGGCCTTTGCGGGCGTCCACCAGGATCACGGCGACGTCGGCCGTGGACGCGCCCGTGATCATGTTGCGGGTGTACTGCTCGTGGCCGGGCGTGTCGGCCACGATGAACTTGCGCCGCGCGGTGCTGAAGAACCGGTACGCCACGTCGATGGTGATGCCCTGCTCTCTCTCGGCCGACAGGCCGTCCAGCAGCAGGGCGAAGTCGAGGTCGCCACCCTGCGTGCCCACCCGCTTGGAGTCGGCCTCCAGGGCCGCCAGGTGGTCGTCGAACACCAGGCGCGACTCGTACAGCAGGCGCCCGATCAGCGTGGACTTGCCGTCGTCGACGCTGCCGCACGCGATGAACCGCAGCAGCTCCTTGTGCTGGTGCTGGTGCAGGTACTCGTCGATGTTCTCCGCGATGAGGTCGGAACTGTGGGCCACTAGAAGTAGCCCTCCTGCTTCTTGCGCTCCATGGAGCCCGAGGAGTCGTGGTCGATGGCCCGGCCCTGCCGCTCGGACGACGTGGTGAGCAGCATCTCCTGGATGATCTGCGTCAGCGTGTCGGCCTCCGACTCGACCGCGCCGGTCAGCGGGTAGCAGCCGAGCGTCCGGAACCGCACGCTGCGCATCTGCGGCTCCTCACCGGGCTCCAGCGGCATGCGGTCGTCGTCCACCATGACCAGCATGCCGTCGCGCTCGACGACGGGCCGGGGCTTCGAGAAGTACAGCGGCACGATGGGGATGCCCTCCAGCCAGATGTACTGCCACACGTCGAGCTCGGTCCAGTTGGACAGGGGGAACACGCGCACGCTCTCCCCGGGGTTGCGGCGGGCGTTGTAGAGGCGCCACAGCTCCGGGCGCTGGCGCTTGGGGTCCCACTGGTGCTGGGCGGAGCGCAGGCTGAACACGCGCTCCTTGGCCCGGGACTTCTCCTCGTCGCGGCGGGCGCCGCCGAACGCCAGGTCGAAACGGTGCTGCCCCAGGGCCTGCTTCAGTCCCTCGGTCTTCCAGATGTCGGTGTGCAGGGCCGACCCGTGGTCGAACGGGTTGATGCCGCGGGCGACGGCGTCAGGGTTGATGTGGACCAGCAACTCGGCGTCGATCTCGCGCGCGATGCTGTCGCGGAACGCGATCATCTCGCGGAACTTCCACGTGGTGTCGACGTGCAGCAGCGGGAACGGCAGCGGCGACGGGAAGAACGCCTTACGGGCCAGGTGCAGCATCACCGAGCTGTCCTTGCCGATGCTGTAGAGCATCACCGGCCGTTCGGACTCGCTGACCGCCTCGCGCATGATGTGGATGCTCTCGGCCTCCAGCCGCTGGAGGTGCGTGAGGCGCTCGTTGTTCGTCGCTGTCGATGCCGGAGCCGTGGTGATCACCTATCGCCGCCTGGGAGGGGTGGGATTCTCGCACGCCCGCCACGCCGACGCCGGGGGCCACGTGACGTATCAACCTGACGGATAGACCATATCCATTTCGTGGATGCGAGCGCCGGGAGCGGGGTGGTGTGGCGCCGCCCCCAGGGACGGCACAGGCCGGGACGGAGCCCGGCGGTGGGCGGCGCAGGAGCGTCCGACGACGGGACCGGGCGCGGCGCGTGCGACCCCCGCCGTCGGAACCGGCCTCACCGTGTACGCGTGCCGGGGAGGCGACGTGGGTGGTTCGTTCCGTGACGAACCGGCCGTCGCCGCGGGGCTGCGCCACGGGCCCGTGCTCCCGTTCCGGTGCCTCGCCGACCCGGTTCCGGGTGCCGGAGGGGGCGGTCGTGCCGATGGCGTGGGGCACCGACGGGGAGCGATGGATGACCGGGCGGCGTTTCGGCGGGCCGGGGTGTGACCCGTGCCCGGCCGGTGGCTATTCCCAGCCGGGCGAACCGACCCACGCGCCGTCCACCATCACCGCCCGCGGGCGGTGATCGGCGTCGAACACCGCCAGCGACGCCCGGCGCTCGGCCACGCGCCGGCCCAGCACCTCCCGCGGTGCACCGCACGCGGCCCAGAGGGCGTGCGCCCGGGGAACCCCCATGTCCACCGCGCGCCGAACGCAGCGCCACAGGGGGAGCGCACCTCCGGCAAGGCGGCCGTCGGCGTCGCGGACGGCCTCGCCGTCGCTGGTCACCTTCCGTCCGCCGAGCGCGTAGGCACCCGGAGGGGCCCCGGCAGCGGCCGACGCGTCGGAGACGAGAACCATCCGGTGCCCCGCCAGCGCGAACGACAGCCGGCAGACCTCGGGCCGCACGTGGTGCCCGTCCGCGATCAGCGACACGTACAGGCGCTCGTCCTGCAGCGCGGCGGCCAGCGGCGACGCGCCCCGCGCCGTGATGCCGGGCATTGCGTTGAACGCGTGCGTCACCAGGCGCGCGCCGCGGGTGGCCGCCGCGTCCAGCGCGTCCGCGTCGCACTCGGTGTGGCCGACGGCGACCACGGTGCCCGCGGCCCGCAGCGCGCCGATCGCGTCGAGTGCGCCGGGGACCTCCGGCGCCAGCGTCACGATGGCCGGCTCGAACGCGGCGACGGCGCCGACCGAGTGCGGGTCGGCCGCGCACAGCGCGGCGGGGTCGTGCGCGCCCGCGCGGCGGGGCGAAAGGAACGGCCCCTCCAGGTGGATCCCCGCGACGGCCGCCCCCTCGGTGGCGCCGTCGGTGAGCCGGGAGACGGCGTCGGGGTAGGCGTGCAGGTGGCGGCTGACCAGGGTGGGGCAGAACGCCACCACGCCGTCCTCGGCCAGCGCCCGCCGGACCGCGGGCAGGGCGCCCGGCGCGTCCACCTCGAGGCCGGCGTAGCCGTTGACCTGGACGTCGACCAGGCCGGGCGTGATCACCCAGCCGTCGGGCAGGTCAACCGTGTCCGCGCCCGGAGCGGCGACGTCCGCGAACGTGCCGCCGGCGATGTGGACCGCGCCCGGGGTGAGTGTGCGCCGGCCCAGGCAGAGGCCGCGCAGCGTGATGTCGGCGGAGTCACCCATGCGATGGATGATCGCCGCTGGGCGGGCCGCGCATCGTGGCGCGCGGGGCCGCCCCGGCGGGCCTGTGTCGAACGGCCCGGCGTCCAGTGCCGGACGTCCCGATCGTGTTCTCGCCGGGCCGGGCGATCGGCGGTGGAGCGCGGCGACCACCGGCCGCCGGCCGCGGTGCCCCGCCCGCGCGGACTCGGCGACCTACGGCGCCGTCCACGAACGGGGCCGATCCGCCCATGACGCGCTCGACCACCGAGCGGCCGGTCTCGTGGCCGGGAGCCGCCGTCGCGTTGGTCCCGCCGGTCGGCTCGGGCCCGGTGCTGCGGTGGGCTCGTGCTTCCGCGAACCCGCGGCGCGGCCCGTCGCCGGACGCGTACGCGTTCGACGGGATCGGTTCCGGCGGCGCGATCGCGTCGCCGATCGGCGGGCCGGTGCTGCTGGTGCCGCCGGGCCCCGGGGTCCGGCACGCCGGATGCGTGCCCCGGCGGAGGTGCGGCCGCCGGGGTCTTCGGCGGGGCGTATGATCCCCGGCCCGTGGCCCGCCTCCAACGTGACGACCAAGTCGATGTCGACATCGTCGACCTCGCGTTCGGGGGGATGGGGGTGGCCCGCGACGACGGGTACGTCCTGTTCGTGCCCGACACCGTCACCGGCGACCGTGTCCGGGGGCGGGTGCGCAAGGCCCGCCGCAGGTACGCCGAGGCGGACCTGCGCGAGGTCCTGGAGCCCTCCGCCGATCGCGTGCCGGCCGAGTGCCCGTACATCCCGCGCTGCGGCGGGTGCCGTCTGCAACACGTCCGGTACGAGGCCACGCTCGAGGCCAAGCGCGCCCAGGTGCGCGAGCACCTGGCCCGCATCGGTCATCTGCACGACATCGAGGTGCGGCCGGCGGTGCCCGCCACTTCCACGCGCGGCTACCGCAACAAGATGGAGTACTCGGCGTCCGTCGGCCCCGACGGCGGGCTGGTGCTCGGCTTCCACCGCCGCGGCCGGTGGGATGAGGTGGTCGACGTGCGCGCGTGCCAGCTGGCCACGCCCCGGGGCGACGCCGTCCGCGAGACGGTGCGGGCGTGGGCCGAGGAGGTCGGCGCCGTCCCGTACGACCAGCGCGCCCAGGCCGGGTGGCTGCGCCACGTCGTGGTGCGCGAGGGGGTACGCACCGGCCAGGTCCTGGTCACGATCGTGACGGCTCCCGGGGGGGACGACCTCGTGGACGCCGCGGTCGGCCCCCTGCGGGCGGCCCACCCCGAGCTTGTCGGGCTGCTGCACGCCATCAACGACGGCATGGCCGAGACCACCCAGGGCCTGCCCACCCGCCTGGCGTGGGGCCGCGACCGCTTCGAGGAGATCATCGCCGGCGTGCGCCTGACGCTGTCGGCGCCCAGCTTCTTCCAGACCAACACCGAGATGACCGACGTGCTGTACGGCCACGTGGCCGACGCGGCGGGCCTCGACGGCACCCAGACCGTGTACGACCTGTTCTGCGGCGTGGGCAGCATCGGCCTGGCGCTGGGCGCGCGGGCCGCGCGGATCGTGGGTATCGAGATCGTCCCCGAGGCGGTGGAGGACGCGCGGGCCAACGCGGCCGCCAACGGCATCACGAACTACGACGCCCGCTGCGGCGACGTGGGCCGCGTGATGACCGAGAACCGCGGGGGGCTGCCGCCGTGCGACGTGGCCATCGTCGACCCGCCGCGCGCGGGACTCGACGGCCGGGCCATACGCCGCCTGCTGGAGCTGGCGCCGCCAGTGCTGGTCTACGTGTCGTGCCAGCCCGCCAACTTCGCGCAGAACGCCGCGGCGATCGTGGCGGGGGGCTATCGGCTGGAGTACGTGCAGCCCGTGGACATGTTCCCGCAGACGGCGCACATCGAGGCCGTCGCCCGCTTCGTGCGGGAGCCCGCGGTGTGACGTCCGCCCTCGCCCGGCGGCCGGCCGGCGGCGTACCATCGGAGTGATGAGCACGTCGTCGCCACCGTCCGGGGCGGGCGGCGCCCCGGACGCCGTGATCGATGTGCGCGGACTGGTCAAGCGGTTCGGCCGGTTCCGGGCGCTCGACGGGCTCGACCTGCGGGTCGAGCGGGGCGAGGTGCTGGGGTTCCTCGGGCCCAACGGGTCGGGCAAGACCACCACGATCCGGGTGCTGCTGGGTCAGATCCGCCGCGACGGAGGCACCGCCGCCGTGTTCGGCCGTGATCCGTGGGCCGATCCCGTGCGTATCCACGGGCGCCTGGCGTACGTGCCGGGCGACGTCAGCCTGTGGCCGTCTCTGACCGGTGGCGAGTGCATCGACACGCTGCTGCGCTTCCACGGGGGGTTTGACCCCGCCCACCGCGACGCGCTCGTGAAACGCTTCGACCTTGACGTGACCAAAAAGGCGCGCACGTACTCCAAGGGCAACCGCCAGAAGGTGGCGCTCGTCGCCGCGCTCGCGTCCGACGCCGAGCTGCTGATCCTCGACGAACCCACGTCCGGCCTGGACCCGCTGATGGAGGACACGTTCCGCTCTCTCATCCGCGAGCGCGTGGACAACGGCGACACCGTGCTGCTGTCGAGCCACATCCTGTCCGAGGTGGAGGCCCTGTGCGACAGGGTGACCATCATCCGCCGCGGCCGCGCCATCGAGACGGGCACGCTCGACCAGCTGCGCGAGCACACCGCCACCACGGTGCAGGCCACGTTCGACGAGGTGCCCGAGGGGCTCGACCGGCTCCCCGGGGTCGGAGGCGTTCACCTCCATCCCCTGTCGCGCGGCACGCGCGTGACCATGCGCGTCACCCCCGACGGTCTCTCCGGCGCGGTGCACGCGATGCTCCACGCGGGCGGCCAGACACTGGCCGTGCAGCCGCCGTCCCTGGACGAGCTGTTCCTCGCGCGCTACCAGGACGCCGGGGACGCCGGGTGAACGGCATCGACATCCACGGGTGGTCGGCGCTCACGCGGCTGCTCCTGCGGACGTCACGCCTCACCCTGACGCTGTGGCCGCTCCTCATTGGCGTGCTGGCGTTTGTCACGGCACGGTCGGTGTCGGGCCTGTACGACACGCCCGAGAAGCGGGCGCTGTACGCCCAGACGGTTACCGGGTCGGCGGTCCAGGCGGCGTTCAACGGGCGGGCGTACGACGTCACCGGCGTGGGGGGCATCGCGGTCTACGAGCTGGGCTTCTACAGCCTGCTGGTCTTTCCCGCGATCGCGGTGCACATGGCGGTTCACCTGACGCGCTCGCAGGAGGACGCCGGCCGGCTCGACATCCTCACCGCGTCCCGCCTGGGGCGGACGGCGCCGCTGGCGGCCGCGTTCGCTCTCCTGGCCGCTGCCCTCGGGGGTACGGGCGTGCTGACGTGGGCCGGGCTGACGGCCGCCGGGCTACCCGCCGTGGGCAGCGCCTGGTTCGCGGCGGCGACGGTCGCGTCGATGGCGTTCTTCGCTGCGCTCGGCGTGGTCGCCGCGCAGGTGGCCCAGGACGCACGCGGCGCCCACGGGCTCGGCGGGGCTCAGCAGCGACGCCACCACCGTGACGGCCTCGGGGTCATGGCCGGGCTCTACCTGGTGCGGGCGGCGGTGGACGGCCGGGGATGGAACGCCACGTGGGTGTCGCCGTCCGGGTGGTTCCCGGAGACGCGCCCGTTCGGCGATACCGCGTCGTGGCCCCTCGTCGCGTACGCCGCGGGTGCGCTGGCGCTGGCGGCGCTCGCGGCGGTCCTCAACGTCCGCCGCGATCTCGGCGCCGGGCTCGTCGTGCCCCGTCCGGGCCCGCCCCGAGGGGCAGCCGCGCTGGGTACCCCGTTCGGCCTCACGTGGCGACTCAACCGCGGGGCCCTGCTGGCGTGGATGGTGGGCATCGCCGTCTGGGAGGGCATCTTCGGCAGCCTCACACGCGAGATGCGGGCGATGATCGAGCGCAACCCCGGGCTGCGCGAGTACTTCGGCGTGACGGGTTCTCCCGACGATCTGATGACGTCGATGGCGGCGCTGATGGGCGCGCTGCTCGCGGCGGGCGTGGGCATCCAGGTAGTCGGGCGGCTGGCCGGGGAGGAGATCGCGTCGCGGGCGGCCGTGGTGATGGCGGCCCCCGTCTCCCGCGTGCGCTGGTGGGCCGGCGCGGTCGGCGTGGCGTTGACCCAGGCGGGCGTCGTCGCGCTGGTGGGCGGGGTCGCGCTCGGCGTCGGCGCCTGGATGTCGACGGGTGACGCCGCGTACCTCCGGCGCGCGCCGGCGTGGGCGCTGGCCTACCTGCCTGCCGTCGCCCTGGTGACGGCCGCGGCCGCCGTCGTTGCGGCCACCCGGCCGCGCTGGCACGCGGCGGGGTGGGCGGTCTTCGGGTGGGTGCTCACCGTGGCGATGCTGGCCGGTACGCTACGGATGTCCCCGGCTCTGCGGGGCACGTCCCCGCAGGAGCACGTGGGGCGCATCCCCGCCGAACCCCTGGACGTCGCGGGAGTGGTCATCATGGCGGCGGTGTCCGTCGCCCTGCTCGCCGCGTCCGCCGCGCTGTTCCGGCGCCGCGACCTGGCCGCCTAGCCGGCGCCCCGATACCGGACGCACACCAAACCGTCGCCCTCCCTGAACGCCCGCTTGACCGGACGGCAATCGTCGCCGGGCAGGCTTGCCCGCATACCGGTGACCCGCCTCGGCCGCGAGGCGCGTCCGCACCCCGAAAGAGGCGTTCGATGAAGTCCGCGACCGTGACCGAACTCGCTCCCCACCGCCTGACGCGTTCCATCGAACAGGCGCTGTCGGCCGTCCCCTCGGGCCTGCCGCTGTTCGTGCTCCTGCAGGAGGCGGGGCGCCGCGAGGCCGCCGCCGGGCGGCCGGTTCCGGCCCCACGGGAGATCCTCGCCCAGGTGGGCACGCTCATCGCGGGCGGCCGCGCCGACGAGCGCGGCGGCCGCATCGTGCTGCGCGCCGACGCGCCCGCGGCCCGGGTGGCCTGAGCCCCCGGGCCGCGGGCGGTCACCGGGTCAGCCGCGCGGGTCGGGGCCCACGGCCTTGCACAGGCGCTTGGCCGCCGCCTGGCTGGAGGCCACGCAGTGCGAGTAGTCGCTGATCGCGATGAACCGCTTCGGGTTCACGGGGACGGTGCGCACACGGAACACCGCGGGGATCCGGCCGACACGGAGCTTCGTCCTCCATTCCCTGCGGGCGTTGGGCCTCAGCGTCCGCAGCGTCTTCCACCGGCTGCCCGCCTTGCGCTGGATCAGGACCCGCACGGCCGCCCGGGCGGTGGTCGTCTCGCTGCGGCTGTAGAAGCCCGACAGGCTGAGGGTGTTGAGGTAGCGCGAGTAGTACCCGTTGGGGTAGCTGCGCAGGACCGCCTTGAACGGCAGCGCGTTCGAGTCGGTCGGGGAGGCCACGCCGCCCTCCGGCGACGGGTTGAGGCGCGCGAAGTACGTGGTGTTCTCCTGCAGGAACTGCAGGTCGAAGCTGACGGGCTGGGTGTCCCAGATGGTCTCCGAGTCGACCACCTTGTCGCCGTCGGCGGTGCGCGCGATCAGGTCGACGGTGGCGCCGGCGGAGCGGCCCTGCGCGTTCAGCACCGGCCCGCCCGCGTCGTTGACGGCCTGGGCCGTGAACTTGAGGCTCGTGTACGGCGCCTGGAACGCCGGCTGCTTGTTCGGCAGCAGCACGCCCTTCGTGAGCTCGCTCTTGCTGGTGTCGAGGCTGAGCGTCACCTGCGCGGCGTGCGCCGATGCGGTGGTTGCCGCGAGCGCGGCAAGCGTGGCGGTGATCGTGAGCGTGCGCTTCATTCGGTTCTCCCGGGCGGAGGGACGCTGTGACGCGGGCAGGCTACGCGGGGCGCGCACGCGCGCGCCGCGGTGCGGGTCCACGGAAGGAGAACCTTTACGTTCTCCGGTGGTTACCGGCGGTCCGCCCCGCCCCGCCGGGCGGCGCCCGCGGCGCGACGCACCCCTGGCACGGCCGGTGCCATCGCGCCGACGCCGCGGGTCCCGGCCGATGGCTCGGCACGTGCTCGTGTGTACCCACGAGCGGACCGCCACGTACGAGATGACGCCGGTCGGCGCGGAGCCGGTCGCCGCCCCACGGGACGGCGGTGCACAGCCGGACCCCGGCGGGCGCCCGGCCCGCGCCGACGGTGACGTCGCGCGCGTCGTGCCCGCCGGGCGTGAGCGTGCGCGGAGTCCGCAACGACCGGCCGCTCGCGCCACCCCAGCGGACCGCACCCGCGCCGCAGTGCGCCGCGGCTGCCGTCGTGCGAGCAGAACCCCGGCGTGCGGCGGCTCGAATCGATGGTCCGGGCGTCCTGGTTCGGCGGGACGGCGCGACCCCGTCGCCGTCCGGGTACGGGCGATGAGGTCGATGGTCGCGTCGGCCGAGTGCCCGTCGGGCTTCAGCGCCGCGCACCGTTGTCGTTGTACGCGAGGGCCCTTGAACTCCACCCCGGGCAGGGCGCCCGCAGCGCGAGCCGGCCGTCGCGCGCCTCGACGCCCGCGGGATGTCGCCGACGCCGCGATCGAGGGCGAGATCCCCCCGGGCGGCCTGAGCGTCCGCTTCCTCGGTTCTCGGGGCGGACGGACGCGGCGGCCCGCCCGGACCATGCGGCGCCCCCCGTGCGCGCGGTGGGGGCGCGCACGGGGGCAGGACCCCTACGCCCGCCGGCGGTTCACCGGCGGCTGCAGACGGGCCAGTGGCGGTCCATGCCCTTGGAGAACGCCCACGACGCGGCCAGCGCCGACGCGTACGGGTCCGACCGCGAGAACTCCCGGTACGGGGTCGCGTTCCACAGGGGCGTGCCGAACTGGAACAGGCCCACGTAGGGGCCGTTCTGGGCCGACGGCACGAGCGTCGACTCGCACGTGGCGATGCGCGTGAGGCGCGATTCGGGCACGCCGTACGTCGCGGCGGCCACCTTCAACGCGTTCCGCACGTTGGGGCTGCTGCGCAACTGGTGCGAGTAGCGCCGGACCAGGGCGAGTCGCGACTTTCGCGCCTTTCGCAGGCTCCTGGCGTGGGTGCGGCGCTCGGCCCGGAGCTGCTGGCGCAGTTGGTCGTTCTGGGATTGGAGGGTCGCGGGATCCGCGGGCGGAGCCGCGGGGGTGTCCTGCGCGAGGGCGATGCCTGTGGCCGTGGCGGCCGCGACGGCGGCGCCCGCGATGGATGCACGTGAGATGCGCTTCAGGGACTGCCTCCCATACGGTGTTTCCCCGGAGCCCGTGGCCGCGTGGGTACGGCGCGTTCGGGTCGAAGCTCGGGCGTGCGGAGCGCGGCGACCGCGGTTGCGGCGGCCGGCGTCCGCGCCGGGGCGGACGTTCACGCCGGCCGGGGGCAGCGGCGGCGCGAGCGCGGAATGGTGGCAGATCCTTCGGACGGCGCAAGGCCGCCCGTGCCGGGAAACCCGCTCGCAGCGGGGTCGCTAGAACGGGGGCTGCGCCTGATGCCACTCGCCCACGGCGCGGAACGCGCTCCAGAACGCCCTCTTTGCGTCCTGGGCGTCGAGCGACGCGTCGATGTCGGGCACCCAGATCACGTCGATCGTCGGGGTCCAGCGTTGGACCTCCCCCGCGCGGGGCTCCAGGGGGCCGGCGCCCGGGTGGTCCATGGTGCCGAGGGCTTCGAGGGTGGGCTCCCCCATGGGCACGATCAGCGTGGGCATCACGATCTGGATCTCACGCGACACCCAGTCGGGCCGGAACCCCGGGGGGTCGAGTTTCACGCACAGCGCGCCGTACAGCGTCAGCGGGTCGATGCCCAGGCGCTGCACGCTCTTCAACACCGCCGTGCCTGAGCGGCCGAAGAACGCCACGCCCTCCTGGCGCTCCGCGGCGGCGGCGCTCCACTTCAGCAGCATGATGTCCGCCTGCGGCGAGCCGGAGCTCATCACGGGCAGGTCGGCACCCCCGGAGTGGGCCCCGGCGCCGGAGATCTCGTCGTTCAGCTCGCCCAGCTCCGTGATGGCGCGCTTGAGGTACGCGTCCTGGATGTCGTCGGGCGGTTCGGGTGCGCTCGGCGCGGGGCGCAGGGCCCGGACGCGCTCGGAGCCGCGTGAGGGAGGAGTGTTCGCGGTCATTGGCGAGACGGTATTTTCGCGATCCTCGTGTGAGTCCTGCGCGTTCGTGTTTCAGGAGTTGCGCCCGCGGCGGCGGTCGCGTGCCCTGGCCTTGCGGCCGCGGCGCGGCACCACCGGTTCGGCCTCCGCCAGCGCCGCCACGAAATCCCGGCCGTCGGTGAAGCCTCGCATCATCATCCCCGCCCCGCCTACCGCGTTCACGTCGTGGGCACCGCTGCCCGACGTCGCGGCGAGCCCCAGGCGGCGGGCGTCGCGCACGGCCGCGATGCCGGGGGCGCCCATCGCCCCGGTGGCCAGCTCACGGCAGTCGATCAGTGAGTCCACGTCGCGCAACGCGCGGGGCGCGGGGACATCGGCGGCTTCGGGGTGCGGTATCAGCGTCACGCCGCCCTGCCCGCGGATGGCCTCGAGCGTGGCCCGCAGCGGCATGCCATCCGGCACGTCGTGGGTCAGGAACAGACCCACCACCACGCCGTCGGTGGTCGCCACCTCACGGCCGTCGATCACGCGCAGCGCGCCGGGGGCGACGTCGGCCAGCGCGCGGGACAGGGCGACGCCCCCGGGGGCGGCGACGCCGACGGCATCCAGCCCCAGTTCCACGCACGCGGCCGCGATGGCGGGCAGGTCGCTGTCCGCCGCCGGGCGCAGCCGCGGGTCCACCAGCACCACACCGCCGTGACGGCGAGCGGGGGTGGCCGCCGCGCGGGTGTAGACGTCCTCCAGGAGTGCGGCGACCGCGTCCCAGGAGTGCCCGGTGGCCGCGAGAGCGGCGGCGTGTCCCATCGCGGTCCGGTCGGCGTCGCCACGCAGCAGTGAACGCAGCGCGTCGCGCCATTCCGGGGCCTGGAACGGCGGCACGAGGACACCACCGACGCCATCGTGCACCAGCGCGTCGGCGTCGGCCGTGCGGGGGCCGAGCAGCACCCGCCCCCGCGCCCGGGCCTCGGCCGCCACCGCGCTCCAGACATCGTCGGCGCCGACGGCCACGACCACGGCGACGTCATCCAGGGCGGCCATCCACGCCGACGGGTCGTCGTCCGGCAGCACCGTCGCCACGCCGCGCAGGGCCTTCGGAACGGCGGCCCGGGTGCGCCACGCCGCCTCCCGGGGCCCCAGCACGGTCAGGGGCGCCACGTCGCCGGGCCCGGCCATGCGTGCCACCATCAGGCCGAACCGCAGCGCCGCGCGATCGCGTCCGCGCGCCAGGACCATCACGCCGCGACCCGGCGCCGCGCCGCCCCCAACGGCGCCGGGTGCGATCACCTCGTACTCGCCCGGCAGCAGCTCGCCCAGCGTTCGCCGCACGGCGGGCGATGCGGCCACGCGGGCGTCCAGGCGGTCGAGGGACCGCTCCACGAGCGGGCTGATGAACGCGACCCCCGCGGGTGGGTCGGCCCGGTGGAACGTCGCGACAGTGCGGGCGCCCGTGTGGCGCAGCGACGTCAGCAGGGGCGTCGGCATGAGGGGTTCATGCACGTGCACCACGTCGAACGCGTCCGTGCCCAGCGCCCGCTCCAGACCGAGCGCGAGGTCGATGGGCCCCGCCACACGGCGCCGCGCCGTGGTGCGGATGGCCCGGCCCACGGCAACGATGCGCACCGCCCCGGGGGCGGCGCGCACATCGCCCCGTTCGACGGCCCCGCGGCCCGCCCGCACGTCCTCCGGCGCCAGGGCCGCGGCGAGCACCGTCACCGCGTGGCCGCGCGCCGCCAGCGCGTCGGCCTCACACGCTACGCGGTATCCCACCTCGTCCGTCGGCGGCCACGGCAGCGGGCAGACCAGCGCGATGGCAAGCGGATCGCTCATGCGCGCCTACCGTAGTCCACGCGCGGCCCGCGCGGGGCCTACGGGGTGCCGCTGCGCTCCAGCGAGCGCTTGATGAACCACATGCGGTAGACGGCGGTCGCCGTGCTGAGCGCCGCCAGCGCGCACACGGTCAATTCCAGCACGTAGCCGAGGGGCGCGAGGAAGATCCCGACACCCAGCAGTACGAGCCGCTCCGGGCGGCCCATCAGCCCGCCCTTGTTGTCGTTGATTCCGAGTCCCTCGGACCGCGCCCGGCTGTACGACACGATGAACGACGCGGTGAGCGCGACGAACATCACGCCGACGGCCCACGGACGCCCGTCGTCGGCCAGGGTCACGCCGATCGCACCCAGGATGACACCCTCGGCCACCCGGTCGAGGGTGGAGTCGAGGAACGCCCCGAACGTGGTGGAGCGCCCCTGGGCGCGCGCCAGCGTGCCGTCGAGCGAGTCGCCGAGCATGAATGCGACGTACACGAATCCCGCCGCCAGCCAGTAGCGCTCGATCATGAGCCAGGCGGCCAGGCACACGCCCGCGAACCCCAGCAGCGTCAGGGCGTTCGGCGACAGGTGCAGGATCTCGGCGACGCGCAGCAGTGCACCTCCGACTCCGCGCGGGCGCGGCGGGGCGGGGCGGGGGGCGTCCTCGGTGGCGGTGCTGATGCGGAGGCCTTTCGCGGCGGCGAGCTATCGCAGACATGATATCCCCCGGGACGCGCCGCGTCGCCCGCCGCCCGTGGGGCCAGGCCCTGTCGTTGCAATGATGTGGGCATGACCGACGAATCACCTCGCGCCGTGCTGGCCGGCGTGCTGCAGCGGACCGGGCTCGCGTTCCCCCGCGGGGTCCTGGGAGAGGAGACGGCGCGCATCGCCCGCGTCCTCAACGGCGACGACGTCGGCGCGGACCTCGACGGCATGGTCACCGCCGCGGCCGCGGCCCTGTGGCCCGAGATGCAGCCGTCCACGCTGGCCGCGCTGCGCCGCCACGCCGGGCAACCGGCGGGGGCGGACGGGGAATCCCTGCGGCGCGTGATGGCGTGGGCCGAGGACCCCGACGCGGAGGGCAACCCCCTGGCCCGCGCGCTGTGCGTGCGGGCGGCGCAGGAACTTGCGGGCGCCCACGCGCGGGCGGCGCGGACCCTCGAGCAGGCGGAGCGCACGGTGGCACGGGGCGACTCCATGGCGGCGATGGCCGCCGCCAACGCGATGGGCGCGGTCGTCGTGGAACTGCTCGACCTCGATCCCGAGGACTTCGCGGACGAGATCTACGCCTACGTGGAGCGGGACGAGTCGCCTGAGGCGATGGACACGCTGGCACGTTCGACCGGCGACGAGGAGACGCGCGCGTGGGCGCGCCGCGCCCTTGCCGGCATCACGGGCGCCGGGGCGCCGTCCACCGCCGCGGCCGTCGCGGCGCTCGCGGACGGCCCACCGCCCGCGGATCCCGCCGGCGACGCCGTGTGGGTGCCGACGTTGCTGGTGCTGGTGCAGCAGGCGTTCGAGCGCGCCCTGACGTCGGGCGAGTAGGGGTCGGAACCGGCGTTTCCCGGAGGCGCCGCAAACGTATCGTTTGGTACGTTTACCCCCTGCGCGCCGCCCCGCGACGCGTGTCAGCGACCCGCCCGACGTCACAGGAATGAGGACCGACGCATGAGTGAGTGGAGTGATTGG
>JAGQUM010000015.1 GCA_020438485.1 Thermoleophilia bacterium
CGACGCCGACATCGGGGCGCAGGGTGATCTCGCGCCGGCCCCGGGCCCGGGAGCGGGCGCCGGCACCGTCGCGCCGCCCGAGGCGGGGGCCACGCCCGTCGTCGTCACCCCGCCGCCCCCCACGCTGCCCGCCCCCGCGCCGCCCGTGGCGATCCCCACGGGCGCGCCGACGGCACCGCGGGTCGTGATGCTGCCCGGCGACCGGGCGCGCGTCGCCACCCGCCTGGTCACGCTGCGCTGGAGCCGTGTCGCCGGCGCCACCCGCTACGCGGTGAGCATCCGGGCCCTCACGGGTGCCCGCCGCGGCACCACGTTTCGCATCGCCACCGCCTCCACCCGGGTGCGCCTCGACTCCCGCCGGCTCGGCGGCCGGGGCACGTACCGCTGGACGCTGACCGCGCGCGGCGCGGCCCCCCGTCTGATCGGTACCCGCCGGTTCTCGGTCAGGCCGAGAACGTGAACCGACGAAAGTTCAGTTTCGCAACCCCCCGGGCGAGTCGTGCGCTGGTCCGCGCGGCGGGCGCACACTGTCGCCAGGAGTTCTCTGACACGGGGGTCGGGTGTCGATGCGCATGAGCGTGCTGGTTCTCTGGACGGGGATGCCGAACGGCCACCGCATCGTGCGCTCGCTGCGTGACGCGGGGTTCCGTGTCGTCGCCGCGCACCCCGAGGGGCACGGCGGCGGGCGGGGTTGGGGGCACCTGCGGCCCCTGCGCTACCCCCCGGTGCTCACCGACCCCGACGCGTTCGTCGCGTGGGTGGCGCGGACGTGCGACGAGCGTGGCATCCACATCGTGCTGCCCGTCGACGAGGACATCACCCGGGTGCTCGCGTTCCGGCGGTCGGCGCTGGGCGACGTCCGGGTGGTGGGCCCAACGGCCACCCAGTACGACGCGCTGGCCAACAAGGGACGCCTCGCCGCCGCCACCGCCGCGCTGGACCTGCCGACGCCGGTCACGGTGGAGGTCGACGACCTCGCCGCCGACCGCACCGGTTGGCCTGCCGTGCCGTGCATGGTCAAGCCCCGCACGTCGGGCTCCGAGATCGACGCCCCGCAGAGGGTCGGCACGGAGGCCGAGCGCGACGCGCTGGTGGAGCGCCTCGTGGCCTCCGGCCACGGCGCCGTGCTGCAGGAACTGATCGAGGGCCAGCGCTGGGTTGTGCAGAGCGTCCGCGGTCCCGGCGTGTTCGAGCACGTCGTGCACCGCGTCGACCTCGAGTGGCCGCGCGGATGTGGCCTGGCCACCGTCAAGCGCCCGTTCCGCGGTCCGCAGGCGGCAGTCGACGCGGCGCGCGCGCTGCTGGACGCCGTGGACTACCACGGCCCGTCGGGCATCAGCGTGATCGAGCGCGACGGCCTGTTCTACGCCCACGACGTCAACCTGCGCCTGGGCGCCACGACGGGCGCGTCCGTCAACGCCGGGTTCGACTTCCCCCGGCGGGCCGTGCAGGCCGCGCTCGACCTTCCCGGCACGGCGTTCGACGGCCGCATGCGCCCCGGGGCCGTGCACATGCGCCTGGACAAGGAGGTCGAGGCCGTGCTGGACGCCGTGTCCCGCCGTCGCCCGCGCGTCGTGCTGGCCCGTCTGAGGCGAATCGCCCGCGTCGGCCTGAACCCCGCGGGGATGCTCGACCCGAGCCCGTTCAACGTCTTCTTCGCCGGCCACCTCGCGTCGCGCCTCACACGGCGGTCACGCCCGCACGCCTCCCCGCAGCACAAGGACACACCCGCCGACGCCGACGCCGCCCCGCCCGGCGCACCACCCGTCGCCCCCCGTACCGTCTGAGAGGACCGAACCACATGCCCGAGACAGCCATCCGCGAGGCCACCGAAACCGACCTCCGCCCCCTGCTGTCCGACGTCAGCTGCTCGTCCCTCGTGGACGCCCTTTTGGCCCGGCACATGCAGCCCTGCCACATCCACGACCTCGTGAGCCCCACGCCCAAGGCGGTGCTGTTCGGCCGGGCCGCCACCATCCGGTTCGTCCCCACCCGCAAGGACATCCAGCACCCGGTCGAGAACGACTTCGCCGCGCTGTTCTACCGCTCCATCGAGGCGTGCGGCGGGCCCGGGACGGTGCTGGTGATGTCGCACGGCGGATACCCCGACGCCGCGCTGGGCGGCGGACGCAAGCTGTCGCGGCTGCGCCACAACGGGCTGGCCGGTGTGCTGGCCGACGGCCGCCTGCGCGACTTCGACGACCTCGCGTCGTACGGGTTCGTCACGTACTGCCGCGGCGAGTCCGTGCGTCAGGGCGGCAACCAGGTGATGCCCGTCGCCGCCAACGTGCCGGTGGAGCTCTCGGGCGTCACCGTGATCCCCGGCGACTACGTCTACGCCGACGGCGCCGGCGCCGTCATCCTGCCCGCGTCGGTCGCGCGCGAGGTGATGGAGGACGCCGCCGAGCGCGAGCGCAAGGACCTGGCGTCGATGGACCGCATGCTCACCGAGGACCCCGCCACCGTGATGGCGCAGGGGGAGAGCAAGTGAGCGCGCACCGCGTCACCCTCATCCCCGGAGACGGCATCGGCCCGGAGGTGGTCGACGCCACCCGCCGCGTGCTGGAGGCCACCGGTGTGGAGTTCGACTGGGACGTCCAGCTGGTGGGTCAGCCGGCCCTCGACGCGCACGGCACGCCGCTGCCCGATTCGGTGGCGGAGTCGGTCATCGCGAACCGGGTGGCTCTCAAGGGGCCCGTGTCGACGCCCAAGGTGAAGGGCTTTCGCAGCGTCAACATCGCGCTGCGCGTCGCCAGCGGCCTGTACGCCAACGTGCGGCCGTGCCGCGTGTTCCCCGGCGTCCCCAGCCGCTTCGACGGCGTCGACATCGCCGTGATCCGCGACGTCACCGAGGACCTCTACGCGGGCATCGAGGCCACCGCGGGGTCGCCCGAGGCCGCGCACATCATCAACGCCATCCGCGAGGTGATGCCCCACGCGCGCCTCGCCGACGACGCGGCCATCACCGTGAAGCCCACCACCGAGGCCGCCAGCCGCCGCATCGTCCAGTTCGCGTTCGATTACGCCCGCGCCCACGCCCGCCGCACCGTCACCGCGGTGCACAAGGCGGGCGTCGTGAAGGCCACGGACGGGCTGTTCCTCTCGGTGGCCCGCGAGGTCGCGGCCCAGAACCCGGACATCGCGTTCACCGAGGTGGCCGTCGACGCGCTGGCGATGCACCTGGTGCAGCACCCCGAGCGCTACGACGTGCTGGTGATGGGCATGCAGTACGGCGACATCATCAGCGACCAGTGCGCAGGCCTCATCGGCGGCCCCGGCATGATGCCCGGCGGCAACTACGGCACTCAGGCCGTGCTCTTCGAGCCGGGCCACGGCAGCGCGCCCGTGATGGGCGGGCTGAACAAGGCCAACCCCGTCGCCACCATGCTGTCGGGCGTGATGATGCTGCGCCACCTGGGCGAGGCCGACGCGGCCCATCGCATGGAGGCGGCCATCGCCGAGGTCATCGGCGACGCCGAGACCGTCACGTATGACCTGAAGCTGTATCGCGACGACCCGTCCGCCGCGTCGACGTCGGCGTTCGCCGACGCCGTGGTGGCGCGGCTGACCGCGCCCGTCCGGCGAGCCTAGTTGGCCGTCGCCCGCCGCGCCGCCCGCGTCGTCGCCCGTCTGCGGGCGGCGGCGCGGGCGCACGACGCGTCGACGGCGCGCGTGGCGGCACGCTCGCTGGCCCTGCGCCGCGCCGGCTGGCGTGAGGACGACGCCGCCATCCTGGGGCTGCTGGACCCCGCGCTGGACCTTGAGGGCGCCGCCGCGTGGGCCGTCCCCCGTCGTGACCTCTACGACGCCCAGGACGCCGTGAACGCCGGCGCCGATCTGGGGCCGCTGGACGACAAGGAGCGCTTCGGCGCCGAGGCCCTGGCGGCCGGCCTGCCCGTGGCCCCGCGTGCGCTGGTGCTGGGACCCGGCGGTGACGCCGCAGAGTGGGCGCGGGCGCTGCGGGAGCACGCCCCCGCCGAGTTCGTGGTGAAGCCTGCGGGCGGTATGAGCGGGGCGGGCATCGTATTCGCCGCGCGGGCCGGCGACGCCGTGGACGTGCACGGGCGGGGCCCCGCCACGTGGCCCGACCTGGCCGCGTGGCTGGGTTCCCGCGCCGGCCGGCTGGTGGTGGAGCGGCGCGTGCGGCCCCACCCGGCCGTCGCCGCGCTGACCGGGCAGTCCGGCCTGGCCACGCTGCGCATCATCACCCTCGGGGGTCCCGGACGGGAACCCGAGATCGTCTACGCGGTGGCGCGGCTGCCCGCCGGCGGGTCGCTGGTCGACAACTTCCGGTTGGCCGGCGGCGGCGTGACCGGCAACCTGCTGGCCGGCGTGGGCCGCGACGGGCGCCTGCGCCGCCCGTTTCGCGTGCGCCCCTCGGGCTTCGGCCTGGAGCGCGTGGACGACCACCCGGACTCGGGCGTGCGGCTGACGGGCGCACGCGTGCCCCTGTGGGACGCGTGCCGGGACGCCGCGCTGGCCGGGGCCGAGGCGTTCGGCGGCGTGCCGTTGATCGGCTGGGACGTGGCGCCCGCGGACGGCGGCGCCGTGGTGGTGGAGGGCAACGGGGGGTGGGCCGCCACGGCCGATCCCGACGGGGGCCTGGTGGCCCTGCGCGACGCTCTGCGGGCGGCCGCGCGCGGCTGACCGGGCTGCGGCCTGGCGGCGCGGGCGTGGGCGTGCCAGTCTTCGGGTACCGCACCACGGACGCCGAACGTGAAGGAGCCGCGTGATGAAGCTGTTCCGGCTACTCAGGATGGCCGCCACCGCGTGGGGTGCCTACAAGGTCATCGACGCCGTGCGCCGCCGGGCCGGCGGCGGCGGCCCATCCGGCACCGGGAGGTACCGGTGAGCATCGTCGTGGAGATCGGCCACCCCGACGCCGACATCGGGGCGCAGGGTCCCCGTGTGACGGAGGCCATCGAGGGCGCGGGCTTCGCCATCCTCAGGCCGTTCGCGCCGCAGACCGGGCTGGTGACGCTGGACGTGCCGCCAGGCGACGCCGACGACGCGGCTCAGCGCCTGGAGGACGCACTGGGCGAGGCGTTCCCGGCGTTCGTGGAGATGAACCGGTTCTATGTCAAGGTGATGCGCTAGCAGCGAGCAAGGAGCGAACCGATGGCACCCACCCAACTCGACGACATCAGCCGCTGGCTCGACGCGGCGTCCCGGGGCCCGTTCGGCCGCCGCACGCGCCGCGACCTGGGCGGCGCCGCCCGGGCGTTCGTGGGCGCCGTGGGCGACATGGACCGCCGGTCGGTGAAGGCGCTGTCGCAGCGGCTGGCGTCTGACGCCGAGCTGCGCAACGCCGTCAACGGCCTCACGGAGGCCATGAAGAACCTGACGGCCGAGGCGCCCACCGCGTCGCGTCGCGCGGCCCGCCGCGCCACGTCCAGCGGTCGCCTGCGGCGCGTGGGCGCCGTGCTGGGCGCGGTGGGCCTTGCCGCGCTGGCCGCCCGCGCGCTCGTGCGCCGGCGCCGCGCCGCCCAGGACCCCGCCGCCGTGTTCGACGCGCACATCTCGCCCAACGGCACGCACCAGGCCAACGGAACGGCGGCGGCGACGGCCGAGCCGGAGGTCCCCGACCAGGGGTAGCACCCGCGGACTCAAGCGTGACGATCGTCCGGTCGATGCGCACATGAACGCCACCTTCGTACCCCGCCCGGAGTCCGGGCGGGGTACTCGAACGGAGTACGACCCCTGACCATCAGCGCAGACGTCCTGGTGCTGCTGAGCGGCCTGTGCCTCAGCATCCTCACGATGCTGTGGGCGCTGGTCGACCGACACCGCGGGCCCGCGTCGGGGTGGGCGGCGTGCGTCGCGGCGTCCAGTACCGCGGTCATCGGATGCAACGTGTTCGCTGCCAGCCTCCCGCCGGCGGGCAAGGACCTGGCGTGGGCGGGGCAGTGGGTCGCGGTGGCCATGCTGGGGCCGAGCTTCCTGTTCGCCGTCACGGCGTACGCCGGCCACTCGTTCGCGGGCCGCACGCGCCTGGTGAGCATGCTGTGGATTCCCCCGATGCTGTCGGCCCTGCTCGGACTGACGAACGCGGCGCATCACCTCATCTGGGATCCCGCCGAGATGACGAGGTTCCCCGCCGGCACCGTGCCCGACATGCCGCAGACACCGGTGGCGGCGATGCTCTACCTGCTGCCCGCCATCTACGGCGTGGGCAGCATGGTGCTGCTTGCGCGCGCCCACCTGGCGGCGCCCCGCACATACCGCGTGGGGCTGCGCCTGATGGCCACGTCGCTGGCGCTGGGCATGCTGCTCGGCGTGCCGTCGAGCATGAACTCGGGCTTCGAGCCGTGGAGCACGCTGATCGGCCACGTGGGCATGGTGCTCTCGGCCGCCGCGATCCTGTGGTGCGTCCGCCGCTACCCGCTGAACGTCCAGCGCGTGGGCTTCAGCGAGGCGACGCGCGAAGTGGTGGTGGAGATGATGAGCGAGGGCGTCGTGGTGGTCGACCCCGGCGGCCTCGTGATCGACGAGAACCCGGCGGCGGCGCGCCTGCTGGACCTCCCGGCCAGGATCGTCGGTTCGTACGCGCGTGACGCCCTGCCGGGCTGGCTGATGGAGGCCGTCGAGGGCGCCACGGACGTCCCCGCGTCGCGGTCGCACGCCGTCCGCCCCGACCGCACGCTCGACGTCACGGCGGTGCGCGCCGAGAGCCCCGAGCCGGGTGCAGGCGATGTGATCGTGGTGCTGCGCGACGGCACGTCCCGGGCCCAGGCCGAGGCCCGCCTGGCCGACATGGCGCTGCGTGACGCGCTGACGGGCCTGCCCAACCGGGCCAGCCTGGACGCCGAGATCGCGCGACGCGTGGCGGACACCCCCCACACCGCGTACATGCTGATGGACCTCAACGGGTTCAAGAGCGTCAACGACACCCACGGCCACGCCAGCGGCGACGACCTGCTGCGCGAGACCGCCGGGGTACTGAGCAGCCTCGATATTCCCGGCGGCTTCGTCGGCCGCCTGGGCGGCGATGAGTTCATGGTGCTGGCCCCGTACCGCGACGCCGCGCATGCCCGGGCGATCGCCGAGGATCTGGCGGCGGCGTTCGACCGGGACCTGGAGGCCGGGGGCCACCGCGTGCGCGTCAGCGCCAGCGTCGGCCTGGCCCTGGGGGCCGAGCACGGCACCGACGTGATGCACTGCGCCGACGTGGCCATGTATCAGGCCAAGCGCTCGGGCCTGCGCGTGGCCCAGTACGACGCGATGAGCGACCCGAACACGCCGGAGCGCCTGCGCCACCTGTCCGATCTGCAGGCCGCCATCCAGCGCGACGAGCTGGTGCTTCACTACCAGCCGGTCTACGACCTGCAGAAGGGGCGCACCGCCGGCGCGGAGGCGCTGGTGCGGTGGCAGCACCCCACGCTGGGCCTACTGCCGCCCAGCGCGTTCCTCGGCGACCTGGAGGAACTGGGCCTCGGCCGGGACCTGGGCCTGTGGGTGGCCACGCGCAGCCTGCGCGACCGCGGGACGTGGCCGGTGGGCCCCGGGGGTCTGCAGGTGGCGTTCAACCTCACCGCCCGCGAACTGGCGGACGCCCGGTTCGTCGACCGCATCCTGGCTCTCCTGGTGGAGAGCGGCCTGCCGGCGGGGGAGGTCATCATCGAGGTGACGGAGGCGGCGTTCATCTCGTCATCGGACGACGCCGCCGAGACCCGTAACGTGCGGCGCCTGCTGGACGCGGGTGCCCGCGTCGTGCTGGACGACTTCGGCACCGGCCACGCGTCCGTCACCACGCTGCGGGACCTGGGAGGCAGCGTCGCGAAGATCGCCGGGACGTTCGTCGCGCGCATGCGCGAGCGTCCCGACGACCTGGCGCTGGTGCAGGGCCTCACCGAGCTGGCGCGGCGCCTGGGCTACATGGTGCTGGCGGAGTGGGTGGAGGACGCCGAAACGCTGGAGATGGTGCACGACATGGGCATCCGGTTCGTGCAGGGCTTCCATATCGCCCCGCCCATGCCCACCGACGAGTTCGCCGCGTGGCTGTGCTCCACGGCGCGGCCGGCCGCCGCCCCCGCGCGCGTCGCCGGCAACTGAGTCAACGCGCCGGACATTCGTCCCGCCTTCGCGCCCCGTGCGCGTTTCGCATGCGTTTTTCGGACAGATCCTACGAGGATCACGGAAAATCCGCACCCAGGTGTTGCGAATCGTGTTGCGCGGGGGCCCGCGCGTCCGGTTAGGGTTAGGTTATGAACGGGACCCTACTTTTCATCACGATCCTCTACACCGTCGTGACGGTCATCGGTGTGGGGGTCTACTTCGTCATCATCGCCTCCACCAAGAAGGGCAAGGCGGAGGGCGGTGCCAACGCCCCCATCGAGAAGCTGGAACGCGCCGAGCCCATGTGGGCGGTGTTCGCCCTCGTCGTGGTCACGGTGCTCTTCGTCGCGACGCTGGGCGGCGTGCCGTGGAACAACCGCGCGAAGGCCGACTCGACCGTCGACGTCAAGGCGCTGCAGTTCGCGTTCGTCGTCCAGCCGGCCACCGTCAAGGCGGGCAACGTCGACTTCAAGGTCACGTCGGCCGACGTCAGCCACGGGTTCGGGCTCTTCGACCCCGACGGCAAGATGGTCTCCCAGATCCAGGCGGTGCCCGGCGTCACGTCGACGCTCTCGACCAAGCTGGAGAAGGCGGGCCGGTACAAGATCCTGTGCTTCGAGTACTGCGGTGTGAACCACGCCCAGATGATCGGGCAGATTGAGGTGACCAAGTGACCACGAGCCACGTTCTCCCGGCGGGCACGCTGCCGTACGACGACTCGCCCCGGCTCGACCCGGCCACGGTGGCGCGCACCGAGTCGCTCGTGAAGCGCTACTGGTGGACGTCGACGCTGTTCCTGCTCATCGCCGGCCTCCTCGGCCTGGTGCTGCGCAGCTACCAGGCGGGTCTCGACGACCTCCCGGGCAACCAGACCGACGCCGCGAACCTCTGGTACGCGCTCATGACGGCGCACGGCCTGGGCGCGTTCGTCGCGTGGGCCGCGTTCTTCCTGATGGGCACGCTTCTGTGGCTGCTGATGCGCCTCGGGTTTCCGTTGCGCACGTACGTGTTCGCGGAGATCTCGTACTGGGCCATGGTGATCGGCACCCTGGGCATCGTCGTCTCGACGGTGTTCCTCGGGTTCGCCGCCTCGTGGGTGGCGCTGTACCCGCTGCCGTTCCATTCTGCCGGGCAGTGGACCGACACCGCCACGTTCATCTTCAGCTTCTCCGTGCTGCTCGCCGGCGTCTCGATCATCGCGTGGTGCGTGGCGCTGATCATCTCGGTGACCGGCCCGGCCATCTCGGGTGAGCAGAAGACCGGCTGGTTCGGCCGTCTGGGCCTGGCCCTGGGCTTCGGCCTCATGTGGCCCAGCCGCTTCAAGTCGGACCGCGAGACGCCGTACCCGATCATCCCCATCACGGTGATCGGCATCAACATGTTCTTCATGACGCTCCCGTTCGCGCTGCTGCTGGTGCTGATGATCGTGCAGACGATCGACTCGGGCTTCACGACAGATCCGGAACTGGCCAAGAACCTCCTGTGGGCGTTCGGCCACCCGGTCGTCTACCTGCTGCTGTTCCCCGTGGTCGCCGCGCTGTACTACTTCATCCCGCGGTACGCGAAGCGGCCACTGGTGTTCGGCAAGGTCGTGGTGCTGGCCTGGACCATCGGCATGCTCGCCAACATGTTCCTGTGGGCCCACCACATGTACATGGACTACCCGGACGGCTCCAACCAGTCGTTCCTGAACATGACGCACGAGCCGATCACGTACCTGATCACGCTGCCGTCGGCGCTCAGCCTGTTCGGCCTCGGCGCGACGATCTACCGCTCGAACTTCGAGTGGAGCCCGGGTTCGATGTTCATGGTCGCGGGCATCATCGGCTGGCTGTCCGCCGGTTTCCAGGGCGTGATCAACGCGACGATCCAGTTCAACGTCGCGGTGCACAACACGCTGTGGATCGTGGGTCACTTCCACCACATGGCGCTGCTCGCGATGGGGATGGTGATCTTCGGGGTCTTCTACGCGGCGGCTCCCACGCTGCTGCGCCGGGAGCTCCACTCCCAGACGATGGCCAAGATCCACTTCTGGGGCATGCTGATCGGCGGCTACGGCTGGGTGGTCTGCTGGCTCGGTCAGGGCCTCGACGGTGCGCCGCGTCGCTACGACCGGCTGCCCGACGGGTTCGGCTGGGACATCTGGACCAAGCTGTCCATCCCGTTCATGCTGATCCTCGCCGTCGCCATCCTGGTGGGCATCTACAACATCTGGCGCACGGCCACGGGCTCCCCGTGGCGCGTGAAGGACCCCGCCACGGCCGTGTAGCCGAGCAGGTCTCCAGAGCGACCCCCCGGGGCCGGCTGTCCTTGGCAGTCGGCCCCGCGTCGTTGCGGACCGCCTAGTCTTCCGACCCATGCGGCCCCTGATCACCCACATCCCGCACTACGCGCTGGGCCTCGCGCTCGTGGTGCTCTACTACTGGATGGAGCGCTCCGAGCGGCGCAACGAGGCCCTGGCGGGCGACGACGGCGAGATCGCGGAGGGGCACGAGCTGGCCGGGCCGCGGGCTCACCAGGCGCTGGGTCTCCTGTTGGGCGTGGGCCTCTTCACGTCGGTGGGGTCCCTGATGTGGCACTCCACGCGCGGCGAGCTGCCCGGCTGGAGCCTGGTGCTGACCTACATCGGCGTCGGCCTCGTGGCCGCGTTGTGGATCGCGTGGAACGTGCCCGGGCGCCTGCCCGCGCCCGTGGCGGCCCGCATGGGCGCCGCCGGCCGGGGGGCGCTGCGCGGCGTCGTCATGCTGGTGCTCACATGGGGCGTCGTGTTCGCCGGCATGTGGCTGGCGCAGGGCGTGGTGCTGCCCGGCACTCCCCACTGACCGCCCGGGCGGTCTCAGCCCCGGCCGGCGGCGTCGTCCTCGTCGCGGGCGCGGCGCATGTCGCGCACCTCATGCTCCAGCCGGTCGGCACGCCGCCCCGCCCTGCGACGCATCTGCACGGTGTAGACGACGAACGCCGTGACCGCCACCGCGACGAGGACGCCCACGAGAGTGCCCCCACGGAATCCTGGGGCCTCGACGTCGAGGATGCGCTCGCCGGCGTGGGCGGCGTTGCCCGTGCCCATCACGATCGACAGGGTCATGAGGTTCGGGGCCGCCAGCGCCAGCGCCACGACAAGGCCCCCCACCCACCACCCGACGGACGGCCTCAGCCGGACCACCAGCCACAGCACCAGCAGCGGCAGCAGCGTGAACACGAAGCCATAGAAGAGGCCGAGGCCGCTGCCCGACAGCAGACCGCCGTCGGCCTGGCCCCCCACGGTCTGCGCCCACTCGCGCGGCACGACGGCCGAGAGGATGAGCGCCACGACCAGCGCGACCACGACGGCGATGCCGAGCAGCGCAAGGCGGCGGGGCCAGTTGACGTGGCGTTGCGGGGCGGGGGCGGATGCGCTCATGACCGCGATTCTCTCACGACCGCGCGGCTGGCAGAGAGCCGCGGCGGCGCAGGTAGTCGATGATGCCTCCGGCGACGGTCCCGGCAACGAGGTCGCTCCGCGACAGGAACGCGTCGTCGGCGCCGGCCGCGCCGCACTCCACCAGCACGCGCGCGCCGGTGCGGGCGCGGTAGTAGCCGTAGAAGTACTGCATGCGCACGTTGCCGTTGCGGGGCGTCACGCCCGCGAACGGGGCACCGGCGCCCTTGGAGGGCGTGTGCGCGGCGCCAAGCCGGCGCGAGATGAACCGCGCCAGCGACCGGGAGCGGCGCTCCACGGACGGCGAGACGGTCGTCGCCCGCCTGTGGCGCACCGAGCCGGGGTACGGCGTGGGGCTGGGGGTGGCCGACCCCTCGCCGCGGTAGTAGTTCTCGCCCCGCGCCGGGTTGGACACCGCGTACCCCACCGCGGCCTGGCCGCCGGGGGAGTCGAAATGGATGCTCACGAAGACGGCCCCCCGCGCCCCCCACGGGGTCACGAGGCCGGGCGTGTGCCGGGCGTCCACGCCCGCCGCGCGCAGGCGCGCCTCCACGCGGGCGGCGACGCGGGTGTTGAAGGCCACCTCCGATCCGAACGGTCCGCCGCCGGCGCCGGTCTGGGCCCGGTAGCCCGGCTCGCGGGGCCCCTCGTGCCCGGCCTGCACCCACACGACGGGGCGCGCGGCGAGCGCCGTGGCGGGGACGGTGGCGCCGCCGAGGGCGACGCAGACGGCGACGACGCTGGCGGGGCGGCGGGAGCGGGACGGCATGGCGGATCCTCCGGGTGGCGGGCGAGCGCAGTTTCGCCGACGGCGCACTAAGCTCCTGCCCATGGCGGTCACGCCCAAACCCTCGTCTGGCGCCGTGGTCGTGCTGGGCACCGGCGCGATGGCCCCGGAGATCGCCGTCGCGACGGCCTCCGCCGGGCTGCCGACCCTCATCGCGGGCCGCGACGCCGACCGCGCCGAGGCCGCCGCAAGCTGGGCGCGGGGCTTCGCCGGGACGCGGGTGGACGCGGCGTCGATCGATCCCGATGCGTTCTCCGGGGCCGGCGTCGTCATCGAGTCGATCGTGGAGGACGCCGGCGACAAGCGCGACCTGCTGTCGCGCATCGAGCCGTGGTGCCCCGACCAGGCCGTGATCGCCACCAACACGTCGAGCCTCACGATCGCGGAACTCGCCCTGGCACTGCGGCGCCCCGAGCGCTTCGCGGGGCTCCACTTCCTGAAGCCCGCGCACCTCACGGGCGTGGTGGAGGTGATCCCCGGCCCCGCCACCGGTGCCGAGACGGTGGTGACCCTGCGGGCCCTCGCGGCCGCCATCGGCAAGGCGCCGCTGACCGTGCGGCGCGACGTGCCGGGCTTCATCTGGAACAGGATCCAGTTCGCCGTGCTGCGCGAGTGCCTGCACATGCTGGACGAGGGGATCGCGGACGCGGCCGACATCGACGCGGCGGTGGCGGACGGCCTCGCGCCGCGCTGGGTGGCCGCCGGGCCGCTGGCCACCGCGGACCTCGGCGGCATCGGGACGTTCCGGCGCGTCTGCGAGCAGCTATTCCCCCACCTGGCGTCGGGGCCCGACGTGCCGGACGAGATGCCACGTCGGGAGGCGTCGGGCGAGCCGTTCGCCCTGTGGACCCGCGCCGACCCGGAGGCGGTCGCGGCCCTGCGCGCGCACGCCCTGGAGGCCGGACGGCGCGTCGCGGCCGAGCGGAGGGCGTTGGGCGGGTGATCCGCTGGTCCGCCCACCTGAGCACGATGTTCCCCGACGTGGCGGCCGAGCAGCGGCCCCGGGCTGCTGCCGCGCTGGGATTCTCGCACGCCGAGACCTGGTGGCCACCGTCCGGGGGGGCCGATGCGTGGGTGGAGGACATGCGTGCCGCGGGCCTGTCGGCGGCGTGCGTCAACGCCGACGGGGGAGACCTGGAGGCAGGCGAGCGGGGGTTCTGCAACGTCCCCGGGCGGCGGGATGAGCTGGTGGCGGGCGCGGAGGCGGCCGCGCGCGCGGTGACGGCGCTCGGCGGGACGTGCGTGAACCTGCTGGTGGGGCGGGCGCTTCCGGGCGTGGGGCGTGACGCCGACCTCACGGCGGCACGTCGGGCGGTGTCGGAGGCCGCCCGCGCCGTCGCCCCGCTCGGGGCCACGCTCGTCATCGAGCACCTCAACCCGGTCGACGTGCGGGACCCACTCTTGCCGACCCCGCGCGACGCCGCGGCGTTCGTGGCGGCCGTCGACCACCCGAACGTCCGGGTCCTATTCGACTGCTACCACGCCGCCGCGGCGGGGGGTGACCCCCTGCGCGACCTGGCGGCCGTCCTCCCGCTCGTGGCCCACGTGCAGTACGCCGACCACCCCGGCCGCGGCGCCCCCGGAAGCGGGACGATTCCCCTTGGCCTCGTCGTCGCCGTCCTGCACAACGGGGGGTTCCGGGGAGCCATCGGCATGGAATGCATCCCCGCGGACGGCGCCGCCGGCGTCGCCCGGGCCCTGGCCGGGCTGCATCCCGAAGCGCCGTTTCCCGCCGCCTGCTGACGTCGAGCCCCCCACTCGAGGGGGCGATCGGCAGGAATCGGCGGTTCCACCCCATACTTTTGTCTTAATGTAAAGAGCCGGATTCCCCCGCCGGCGTTCCCCCGCGGACGGGTGGTGTTGGCCGCGCCCCTGATTTGTCAGCGTGCGGTTGGCGTCGTCGTGTGCGCGCCGTGCCCCTGTGATGAGTGCCCAGCCATACATCCGCCCCCGCCCGGCACACCGCCGGACGCCCCACGGCGACCCGCCGATCGACGCGGGCTGCCCGCGGCGGGCCGGCGCGTGACCGCCGCGGGCACCATCGTCGCGGTGCTCACCGCCGCGGCCGGCGTGCTGGCCGCCGTCAACATCTGCCTGACCGTGCGGCGGTGGTCCGACCCCATCCGGGTGTGGCCACTGATCGCGATGGCGGCCATCCTCGTGTGGTCCGCGGCCGAGCTTGCGCAGTGGGCGACGGCGGACGCCACGGCCCAGCGCCTCCTTGTGGGGTTGTGCCTGACGTGCTCCACCGTGGGGGTGCTGGGCACCGGCGCGTGGGTGGCCGTCGTGACGGGGTGGAACCGGGTCGTGCACCCGGCTGCGATGGCCGCGGCGGCCGCCCCGGGGGTGATCGCCTGCCTCGTGCTGTGGGCCGGCGACCCCGGGGACCTCGTGGTGGCGACCACCCCCGCGCACGGCATGCGCGCACCCGGCATGTCGCCCGGGCCGCTCGCCGTGGTCCAGTCCCTGTGGGCGTACGTGGCCGCCGCCGCCGTCCTCGTCGCCGTGCTGTGGCTCGGCGCGGCCATCCCCCGCCGCGTGCGCCGGTGGGTCCTCGCGCTGGCCGTGTCTCTCGTCGTGCCGGTGGTGGTCAACGCGCTGTGGGTGAGCGGCGTTGCGTCGGTGGACGACCACGACCCCACGATCGCCGGGTTCGCCGTGGTGATGGCGGTGCTGCTCGCGGCGCGCCCCCGTCTGGCCGAGGTGACCGCGGGCACCGGCCTGGTGCCGGTCGCCCGATCGGAGGTGGTGGACGCCATGAGCGAGGGCGTCGTCGTGCTGGACGGCCGGGGGCGGGTGCTGGACGTCAACCCCGCGGGCCTGCGGCTGCTGGGCATGGACCCGTCGGGCCTGCGTCGCGGCGTCGCCGCGTCGCTCATCCCGGGCATGGAGGGCGCGGGCCCCGACACCACGTGGGAGTTCACGGCGCCGGACACCGATCCGCCCCGCACCATCGAGGCAAGGGCCGAGCGGCTCCAGCGCGGCCGCTCCGCCGCGGGAACCCTGATCCTGCTGCGCGACATCACGCGCCAGCGCAGCGCTCAGGCGGCGCTGGAGCGCAGCGTCGCCCAGCACGTCCACGCGTCGCGTCACGACCCCCTGACGGGGCTGCCCAACCGGGTGCTCCTGTTCAGCGGTCTCCGGGCGGCGCTGGGACCCGGCGGAGGGGGATGCACGCTGTTCATCCTCGACCTCAACGGCTTCAAGGGGCTCAACGACACGTTCGGCCACCGGGCCGGCGACCGCGTGCTGCGCGACTTGGCCGCCCGGCTGGAGAGCACGGTCGGGGCCGACGCGATGGTCGCGCGGCTGGCCGGCGACGAGTTCGCCGTGTTGGCCCCGGGCACGGAACGCGCGGACGCGTCGGCCGCGGCCGAGCGGATCCTGGGGGCGTTCCAGATGCCGTTTCGCGTCGCGGACACCGACGTGATGATCGGCGCCAGCGTGGGTTCGGCGATCGGGCCGGTGCACGGCGCCGACGTGGACGACCTGGTCCACGCCGCGGACGTCGCCATGTACCACGCGAAGCGCACGGCGGGGCGCTGGGCGCTGTACGAGCCCGGCCTCGACGCCCGCCGCCCGGAGCAGCTGATGCTGCGTCACGAGCTGCGCCGGGCCATCGAGGCGGACGAGTTGGTGATCTACTACCAGCCCCTCGCACGGGCGGACGGCCAGGTGAAGGCCGTCGAGGCACTGGTGCGCTGGCGCCACCCCGCGCGGGGGCTGCTGACGCCGGATCAGTTCCTGCCGGTCATCGAGGACAGCGACCTGATCTGTCGGCTCACCGACACGGTGCTGGACAAGGCGATCGCGCAGATGCGCGGCTGGACGGCCCGCGGCGTCCGGGTGGCCGTCAACCTGTCGGCCCTCGACCTGCGCGACCCGGCGCTGCCGGCCCGCGTGGCCGGCGCGCTCGAGCGCCACGTCGTCCCGCCCGAGATCCTCACGCTGGAGATCACCGAGAACGCCCTCTCCGGGACCCGCGAGAGCACGCAGCGCATCGCCGACCTGCGCGAGCGCGGCGTGCGGGTGGCTCTCGACGACTTCGGCACGGGCATCGGCCCCCTGTCGTCGCTGCGGGATCTCGCGGTCGATGAGATCAAGATCGACCGGTCGTTCGTGAGCGCCATGGCCGCCAGCCCCCGCGACAGCGCGCTCGTGGGCGGCCTGATCCGGCTGGGCCACGACCTGGGGCTGGCAGTTGTGGCCGAGGGCGTCGAGTCCGCCCGCGAGAGGACGATGCTCGGCGACATGGGCTGCGACCTGCTGCAGGGGTACCTCATCGGCCACCCCGCCCCGCCGGAGGAAGTGGCCGCGGCGCTGTTCGGCGGGAGCGCCGGCTCGATGCCCGCGGCCCGTTAACCGGCGCGGGGCGACCCGAGGGCCACCCCGCCTACCGGCGCCGCCGCGGCCGGGATCAGCCGGCGCCGCCCTCGCGGGCGATCTCGGCGATGCGCTGTGTGGCCTCGCTGGTGCGCTCGGCCAGGTCGCGGACCTCGTCGGCGACCACGGCGAAGCCGCGGCCCTGGTCCCCGGCCCGGGCGGCCTCGATGGCCGCGTTCAGGGCCAGGAGGTTCGTCTGACCCGCGATGCCGGAGATGGTGCCGACCAGCTCGGTGATGCGCGACATGCTCTCCTCGAGCTGCTTGCGCGCCACGTCGCCGCTCTTGAGGTTCTCCTCCTGCTTCTGCGCGTGGATGTCCGTCAGGGCGCCCACGGCGCGCAGGGGCACGCCGGTCTCGTCGCGACGGGTCTGGCCCTTCGCCCTGAACCAGCGGTACTCGCCGCTCTTGAGGGCCAGGCGGTACTCGATGTCGTAGCCCGTGCGGCCCGAGTGGTCGTTGAGGTGGGCGGCGAACGCCGTCAGCGTCCGGTCCTTGTCCTCGGGGTGCAGGCGGGAGGCCCACGAGTCGAGGACGTTGGGGAAGTCGTGCTCGCCCTGGAAGCCCAGCAGGTGGCGGAACTGGTCGCTCCACCAGAACTCGTTGTTCGGGTTCACCGGGTCGCCGGCGACGACCTCAAGGTCCCACAGGCCGTCGGTCAGCATGGCCGAGCCCAGCTCGAAGCGGTCGAGCGACTTGCTGAGCAGGGCCTCCTTGCGGATCTCGTCGTCGATGTCCTGGAGGGAACCGGCCACCCGCAGCGGCATGCCCGTGGCGTCGCGGTCGGTGGCGCCGCGGGCCCGGAACCAGCGGTACCCGCCGTTCTTGAGCTCCAGACGGTAGATGACGTCGTACGGCGTCTGACCCGAGTAGTCGGTCAGGTGGGCGGCGAACGCGGCGAGGGTCTTGTCCTTGTCCTCCGGGTGCAGTCGAGAGGCCCACGAGTCGAGGACGTTGGGGAAGTCGTTCTCGTCCTGGAAGCCCACCAGGTGGCGGAACTGCTGGCTCCACCAGAACTCGTTGTTGGGGTTCACCGGGTCGCCGGCGACGACCTCCATGTCCCACAGGCCGTCGGCCGTGGCCCGGTTGAGGAGCTCGAAGCGGTTGCGCAGGTACGCCACCTGGTCGTTGGACGCGGTGAGCGTCGCGGCCGTCTCGGCGGTGGACGCGGTGGTCTCGGCGACCCGCTCCTCGGCCTCCGCCAGGCGGGCCTGGAGCTCGGCGACCTCGGCCTTCACGGCGTCGCGCTCGGCGGCGATCGCCTGCACGGAGTCGCGGACCGTGCGCACGGCCTCGGCGTGGCGCTCGGAGCCCGTGAACGACCAATCGGCGTCCGTTCCGGTCGCCGTGGCCTTGGACGCGGCCTCGAGGACGCCGAGGACCTTCTGATCAGAACGCAGCATGCCGGGGAATTCCTCCACGGGGTTCGGTTAGGGGATCGGGGGGAACCCCCCGCGCCATCCGTATCGGCCCGGCCCGCCCGAAAACCAACGCCTGCGGCGAAGAAATGCCCATAAACATGGGAGGATTGGGAACGAATTGAACCGCTTTGCCGCGGGACCGTTGCCGGCGCTACCATGTCCGGTCGACCCCGAAACACCCCAACGGAGGCTGCATGAGCACGTCCACGCCCGTCGCCGACTTCAAGGTCGCCGATCTCTCCCTGGCCGAGTTCGGCCGCAAGGAGATCCGCCTCGCCGAGCACGAGATGCCCGGCCTCATGGCGATCAGGGCCGAGTACGCGGAGAGCCAGCCCCTGAGGGGTGCCCGCATCACGGGTTCGCTGCACATGACGGTGCAGACGGCCGTGCTCATCGAGACCCTCGTGGCGATCGGCGCCGAGGTGCGTTGGTGCTCCTGCAATATCTTCTCGACGCAGGACCACGCCGCCGCGGCCGTCGCCGTGGGCCCCGAGGGCACCGCCGAGGAGCCCAAGGGCGTCCCCGTCTACGCGTGGAAGGGCGAGACCCTCGAGGAGTACTGGTGGTGCACCGACGAGGTGTTGCGCTGGCCGGACGGCGGCGGCCCGAACATGATCCTCGACGACGGTGGCGACGCGACGCTGCTTGTCCACAAGGGACGCGAGTTCGAGCAGGCCGGCGCCGTGCCGGACGACGGCACCACCGACTCGGAGGAGTTCCGCATCGTGCTGGGACTGCTGCGCCAGTCGCTGCGCGAGGACCCCACCCGCTGGACGACCATCGCCGACGGCATCAAGGGCGTGACGGAGGAGACCACCACCGGCGTGCACCGCCTTTACCAGCTCGCCGAGGCCGGTGGGCTGCTGTTCCCCGCCATCAACGTCAACGACTCGGTGACGAAGTCCAAGTTCGACAACCTGTACGGCTGTCGGCACAGCCTCATCGACGGCATCAACCGCGCCACCGACGTGATGATCGGCGGCAAGACCGCGGTGGTGTGCGGCTTCGGCGACGTGGGCAAGGGTTGCGCCGAGTCGCTGCGCGCCCAGGGCGCCCGGGTGGTGGTCACGGAGATCGACCCGATCTGCGCGCTGCAGGCCGCGATGCAGGGCTACCAGGTGGCCACGCTGGAGGACGTCGTCGACTCGGCGGACATCTTCATCACCACGACCGGCAACAAGGACATCATCCGCGCCGACCACATGGCGAAGATGAAGCACCAGGCCATCGTCGGAAACATCGGCCACTTCGACAACGAGATCGAGATGGCGGGCCTGGAGAAGCTGTCCGGCGTGGTGCGCAACAACATCAAGCCGCAGGTCGACGAGTGGGTCTTCCCCGACGGCCACTCGATCATCGTGCTCAGCGAGGGCCGCCTGCTGAACCTGGGCAACGCGACGGGCCACCCCTCGTTCGTGATGTCCAACTCGTTCAGCAACCAGGTCATCGCGCAGGTCGAGCTGTTCACGAAGAACGACGACTACGACCGCAAGGTCTACGTGCTGCCCAAGCACCTCGACGAGAAGGTCGCCCGGCTGCACCTCGACGCCGTGGGGGCCCGGCTCACGACCCTCACCGAGGAACAGGCGGACTACATCGGCGTGCCGGTGGAGGGGCCCTACAAGCCGGATCACTACCGCTACTAGCGTCAACCGTCGCGGCGGGGGCCCGTGCCCTCGCCGCGACGAGCGGGTTAGGATCCCGGAATGGCCGAGAACCTGACGAAGCTACTCGGGATCCGTCACCCCATCCTGCTCGCCGGAATGGCCGGGGGCCCCACCACTCCCGAGCTGGTGGGCGCCGTGTCACGTGGCGGCGGGCTGGGCGTGCTCGGCGTCAACAGCATGACGGTCGACGCCGCGCGGGCCGCTGTGCGTGCGTCCAGGGAACTGGCCGGCGGCGGTCCGGTAGGCGCCAACGTGCTGCTGGCCGAGGCGACGGACCCGACCACCGACGACGACGCCCTGGCCGACAGCCTGTCGGGCGTGAGGGGCTGTTTCGGCCTGCCGCCCCGGCCGGGTGCGCCCGGCACCGTCGACCAGCGCGAGCTCGTCCAGGCGGTGCTCGACGAGGGCATCGCGGCCCTGTCGATCGGGATGGGCGATCCGACCCCCGTCGCGGCCATGGCGAAGAAGGCGGGCGTCCCCATCATCGCGATGGTCACGACCGTGGAGGAGGCCGTCCGGGTGGTGGCGGCGGGCGCCGACGTCGTCGTGGCGCAGGGCTGGGAGGCCGGGGGGCACCGGTCCACGTTCATCCCCGGTCCCCGCGACGAGCTACCGCAGATCGGCACGTTCGCCCTGGTCCCGCAGGTCGCGGCGGCGGTCGACGTCCCCGTGGTGGCCGCGGGCGGCGTGATGGACGGCGGGGGCATCGCCGCCGCGCTGTGCCTCGGCGCCGAGGGGGTCCAGATGGGGACGCGCTTCCTGGGTACCGCCCAGTCGGGCGTGTCCGAGGCGTACCGCGAGCGCCTGCGGGCCGCCGGGGCGGCCGACACCCGCATTATCCGCCACGTCTCGGGCCGCCCCGCCCGGGGAGTGCCGAACACGATCGTCGCGCAGCTTGAGGACGGCCCCGGGCACCTCGGCTGGCCCCGCCAGGCGGCCGCGTGGCGCGACATCCGCACCGCCGCCACCAAGCGGGACGACATGGAGTTCGTGCCGCTCTGGGCCGGCCAGAACGCCCAGGCGGTGGCGGCCGTGGCGGACGACGCGCAGGCGCTCGTCGGGCGCCTGATGGACGACGCCCGCGCCGTGCTGGCTCGGGTCGCGCGGTCGATCTAGCACTCCGTCGCGGTCCGCCCGCGGCGGGCCTCAAGTTCTCGCCGTTTCTGCCGATAGGGCGCCGATGTCCCGGCTTCGACTGATCCTCGCGGTGCTCGCGCTCGTCGCAACCGTCGCGACGGCCCTGTCGGCGGCGTTCATCCTCCAGCGGGAGGACGACCGCCGCGTGGCCGCCACCGAGGACCGCGCCGCGGCGGCCACCGCCGAGCGCGTCGCGTCGTTCATGCAGGTGTAGATCAACACGGTCGGGGCGCTGGAGGGCTTCCTCGAATCGTCCGGGCCGGTCACCCCGCGTGCGTTCCGTGCGTTCGGCCGGCACCTGTTCACGGACTCGCCGATCGCGTCCGTGGCGTTTCACTCCATCGTGTCGTCCGCCGGGCGGCCCGCGTGGGAGCGTTCCCACGGCGCGCGCATGACGGACGAGGCCGGGCGGGCCCTGCGTCCGCACGCGGCCGAGCAGTACTACCCCATGGAGCTCGTGGCGGTGATGGCCGGGAGGCCCGCCGTCGGCTTCGACGCGGGCAGCGACGGGACGCGCCTGACCGCCATCTCCGCGGCCGGGGCCCTGGGGGCGCCGCAGGTCACGGCTCCCGTCAGGCTGTCCACCAACGGCCGGCCGGGCGTGGTCGTCTACACAGCGGTGTACGGCAAGAAGCTAGCGCCCATCGGCTTCGCCGCGCTCATGATCGACGGGGCTCACCTGGCGGAGCATGCGACCGACACGCTCCCGCCGGGCGCGCGGGTCGCCATCACGGACGGCGACGGGCTCGTGGCGGGCGCCCCGGGGAGCGGACCCGGCGTGACGCGTCGGGTGGCCGTCGCCGGGCGCCTGTGGGACGTCACTGTGTGGTCCGTCCCGCCGCACGACCGCGTCGCCCCCCTCGCCATCGCGGGGGCCGGGCTGATCGCCGCGGCGCTCGGCGGCGTCATCCTGGCGCTCATGGCGCGTCGCGAGCGCTACACCCGCGTCCAGCTGGACCGACAGACCGACGCCCGCGATCGCGCCGAGGCCGGGCTGCGTCACAGGGAGCGCGAGATGCGCACCATGTTCGAGGCCGTCCCCGTCGGTCTGTTCCGCACCGACGCCGACGGCGTCATCCGCGCCGTGAACGAGGGATGGACCCGCCTGACGGGCATTGGTCGCGACGGCGCGATCGGCATCGTGTGGACCGACGTGGTGTTCGCCGACGACCGCCACGTGGTGAGCGGCTGGAAGGACGGCCTGGGAACCGTGCGGGCCGCTGCAGACCACCACCGGGCGGAGGCCGAGACGGGCCGCCCCCCGGAGTTCCGCGTGACCGGCGTCGACGGCCTGCGCTGGGCGACGTGCCGCATGTCGCGTGTCGACGGCCCCGACGGCCAGGCCCAGTGGCTGGGCTTCATGGCCGACACGACGGTACGCCGCGAGGCCGAAGTCCACCTCCGCCGTTCGGAGGAGTGGATGCGCGGCATCGTCGGCGGCATGTCGGACGGCATCGTCGTGTTCCATCTGGACGGCCGCGTCCTGTGGTCGAACGGTGCGGCGCAGGAGATGTTCGGCCTCGCCGAGCTCGAGCTCGAGCGGTCGCGCTTCGACGACCTCCTGGCGGGCCACGCCGAGGACGGGGGTGACGAGCTTCGCGCGCCCGACCTCGCGGCGCTCAGCGGAGGGGATCCCGCGGCTCTGGTGGGGATGCGGGCTGACGGCCGCGGCTTCCCGCTGAGGGTGATGGTCCGTCCCAGCCAGAAGGGCGACGGCCACGTGGCCGTGATCCGCGACCTCAGCGCGGCGATGGAGGAGGAGGAGCGGGCCCGCCAGCGCACTCTGGAGCAGAGCGCCCTGCGCACGGTGGCCACGCTGGCCGCCGAGCAGTCGCCGGTGCCCGCCGTGGCGGCCGCGGCCGTGCGCCAGGCCGGCTGGTTGTTCGGCGCCTACGAGGCCGTCGCGCTGCGCCTGCTTCCCGGCGGCGACGCCGAGGTGGTGGGGGCGTACGCGGCCTCGGGTGACGCCCTCGAGGAGGGAGCCGTCGTGCCGTTCACGTCCGAGCTCGCCGCCGCTCTCGATTCGGCGGGGACCGTCACCGGCGCGGAGGCCGCCCCCTGGCGGTGCCCGGGACGCGCCGTCGCCGGGGAGATGTTCGCGGTGGTCCCGGTGAGGGTGGAACAGCGGTTGTGGGGCGCCATGTGCCTGTCGTTCGACGACGCCGCGTCGCCTTCCGCGATGGAGGCGTCGCTGACCCACTTCGCGAGCCTCATCGCCATGTCGGTCGCGGGCGCCGAGCAGCGCGACCAGCTGGCCCGCCTCGCCGGCACCGACGACCTGACCGGTCTCGCGAACCGCCGCAGGTGCATCGGCCGGCTGCGGGCCGAGATCGAGCGCGGCCACCGCCACCGCCGCCCCGTCTCGCTGGCGCTGTTCGACATCGACCGCTTCAAGTCGATCAACGACACCCACGGCCACGGCACCGGCGACGACGTGATTCGCGAGGTCGCCCAGCGCGTGACGGCCGTGGCCCGCCAGGGCGAGACGGTGGCCCGCATCGGCGGCGAGGAGTTCGCGTGGATCATGCCCGAGGCCGACCTCGACGGCGCTGCCGCGGCCGCCGAGCGCGCCGCGGAGGCCGTGCGCTCGGCGGGCTTCGGGGTCGTGGGGCGCGTCACCGTGTCGGTGGGCGTCGCCGAGGCCGGTCCGGACCGCTCGCTGGAGGACGTGATGCTGCGCGCCGACCGGGCGCTCTACCGGGCCAAGCGGGACGGGCGCGACAGGGTGTGCCTGGACGAGGCCGAGCGCTCGGGCTCCCCCGGCCTGCCCGCCGAGTCCTCCTAGGAGGGGGCTCCCAGGCGGGCCCGGGTGAGGTCCGCGAGGCCCCTGCGCAACTCGTCCAGCCGCCGGCCGCTCGCGTCCCAACGCGCGACGCCCTGCACCTCGGCGACCGGCTGCGACTCGAGCACTGTCGAGACCAGCATGCCGCCGTCGGCGTCGGACAGGGCGGCGAGCGGGCGGTCTCGCACCGCGAGCTCCGTGACCTCCGCCATCAGCCGCCGCGTGATGGAGTCGAGGATGCCCCGCTCCAGTGGCGGGGCGACCAGCGTCTCGCCCTCCAGCCAGACGAACGACGATGTCGGGGCCTCCAGCACCGCGTCGTCCTGGGCGTCCACGAACAGCGCCTCGTCGGCGCCGGCGGCCCTGGCGCGCCGGTTCGCCTGCATGTTGGCCGCGTATGACAGCGTCTTGGAGTGCGACAGCAGCGGCGTCGGCCGGTGGCGCTGGGGCGACAGCACCCACGGGGCCGGGAGGTCGGGCAGACGCTCCTCGCGGACGACGCACTGACCGCCGCGTGTGAGCATGACCCGAACGCCGCAGTCCGGCGACGACAGGCCCCGGATGAACGCCGCGAGGGCCGCGGCCACGGCGGCGCGGTCGAAGGCCAGGTCGATCTCGGCGCACGAGCGGGCCATCCGGTCGAGGTGCAGTCCGGGCGTGCGTAGCCGGCCCCCGTAGGCCCTCAGGCCCTCGAACACGCCGTCGCCGCGCACCAGGCCGTCATCCAGCACGACGCGAGCCTCCTGTCCGGGGGCGACGAAACGCCCGTCGATCATCACGGCGGTGGTCGGGCTCTGGCTCATGCGATCTCCCAGGGGCGCGGCGTGGGCGGCGTGTCTCCGGCCGGATCATGGCGGTTCGCGCCCTCGCGCGCGACGCGGGTGCCGCGTTGGGCGGCGGGGGTTGCCGCGTTGTCACCCACCGGTGGAGAAGTGCTGGTAGTCCTTCGTTCCCGCCCAGCGGCCTCCCCACTGAAGCCCCGCGGCGTCGAACGCGCGCACCAGCGGCCCGCCCTCGACGGCCATGCCGGGGCGAACGCGTGCACGGTCGAGGTACGGCACGCTGGCCGGGTGCGACGTGCGGCCTCCCGACACGTACGGGTTCTCGATGGGGTTGACGTCGATCGCGCGCCCGTACGCGTGCTGCGACCAGCGGCTCGATCCCGTCGCCGCGCGGCAGTTGAACGCCGACGTGTTGTCGGCCTCGATGCTGCGGAAGTCCTCGCCGCCGTACGCCTCGATGGGCACGACGCGCCGCAGCGGCACCCCGTCCGCGTAGAGCCGCCGGAACGCGCCAAGCGTGCGCCGCGCGATGTCGGCGTTTACCACCACGATGCCCCGGCGAGCCCGGCCGCCGAAGGTCCGGTACGTGATCACCACCCTGCGCAGGCGCTCCAGCGGGACGGGGCATCCGGGCCGCCACACCGACGGCGTCATCCGGGCCTTCGCGGCGGCCGGCAGCGGAGACACGCCGCCCGTGAACGCGGGCAGGGCGGCGGCGCCGGCGGGGAACGCCGCCGCCAGCGCGAGGGCCGCCGTCGCCGCGCGAACGCGCCCCGCCGGGGTCGCGCGCGCCGACTTCGCCGGAATCGAATCAGGGTAAAACCCCATGTGCACATCCCTTCGTGTGGGGTACTCTGGTCGTGCAGTTACTTGACACATCCCATCGTAACGTCGTCACCGCGATCCAGTGGACGATAGGCATCGGCGGCTCGCAGTTGAGAACCGCGCCCGAATGAACGCCCGTGTGGCGTCGGGCCACTGATCTGGGGCAAGTACCCCACGCGAAAGACCGTCGGGCGGACCATCCGCTCGGGAACGTGGAGGGCGACGATTCCGGCGTAACACCGGACGATGTGGTGTGACAGGTATACACACCGGAGGTCATTCGACTGAGGGTATATGAGAAGTAACACTTAGCGGGCCCTGGCCGTTTCCCAGAGATGGGAGATCTGTGCAGGGCCCGCGTCTGTTAACGCTTCTCATCCCCCGTCCGGGGCTCTGCAAACCGCAGCGTGAACCGCGCGCCCCCGCCGGGCGCCTCGTCGAGCGCGACGCTGCCGCCGTGTGCACGCGCGATCTGTTGGACGATGGCCAGTCCCAGGCCCGAGCCCTCGCGCGCGCGGGCGTCGTCGGCCCTCCAGAAGCGGGCGAACACCCGCTCGCGGTCGGCGGGGGGCACGCCGTCGCCGTGGTCGCGCACGGTCACCGCGCCGTCGCCCACCGCGACCTCAACGGGTGGGCGCCCGTGGCGCACGGCGTTCTCGAGCAGGTTCGCGACGGCCCGCTCGGCCAGTGCGGCGTCCGCGGTCACGGTGGTGGGTGCGGCATCCACGGAGAAGGCCGACCCGGGGTGGTGCGAGCGTGCGCGGGCGACGGCGTCGTGAACGAGTTCGTCCAGGCGCAGCGCCTCGGGGTGCGGCGCGGGCCGCTCGCCCCGGGTGAGCTCCACCAGGTCCCCCACCAGGCGGCCGAACCCATCGATCTGGCGGGCGACGTCACCGGCGATCGTTCGTCGCTCCGCCTCGGGGATCTCGACGCCGCTGGCCAGCAGCTCGGCGTTGGTGCGCAGCGCGGCGAGGGGGGTGCGTAGTTCGTGCGACGCGTCCGCCACCAGCTGTTCCTGGGCGGTCCTGGCCCGGTCGAGGCTCTCGAGCATGGCGTTGAACGTTCGGCCCAGCCGAGCGGGCTCGTCGTCGCCAGTGACGGCGACGCGGTGGGTGAGGTCGCGGGTGCGGGCGACGTGCTCGACGTCCTCGGTGAGGCGCGTGACCGGCCGGACCCCGCGCGAGGCCACGAGCAGACCCAGGAGGGCCGAGGCGGCGACGCCGGCCAGCGACACCAGCAACAGCCGTCCCCGCAGCCGGTCGAGGCTGGCCCGCACCTCGTCGATCGGGCGTGCGATCTGCAGCGCCACCCCCGCGCCCGCCGGCGTCGCCAGGACGCGCAGCGGCGTCCCGGACGCGTCGACGTCCGAGTAGCGGGCGCCCGCGCCGCCGGCGACGGACCGGGCGGCGGCGTCCACCGGCAGCGCGGGCCCGTCGGACGGCACCGGCCGGGTCGCCCCGGACGCGAACACCAGTTGCAGGTACGCGTCGGGGCCGAACCGCCCGCGTCGGTCGCCCGGCCGGGGGTCGTGGAGGTCGTTGACGGCCCCGACGGCCCGCCGGGACAGGTCGCGGTCGACCTGCCCGTACAGCGTCGAGCGGGTGGTCAGGTACGCGGCCAGCGAGACGCCCATCACCGCGAGCGCGACGGCCACGGCGGCAGTCAGCGCGATCCGGGCGCGAAGGCTCACGGGCGCAGCACGTAGCCGACGCCGCGCATCGTCTGGATCACCCGCGGCGCGCCCCCCTCCTCCAGCTTTCGCCGCAGGTAGCCCACGTAGACCTCCACGCCGTTGGACGAGGTCCTGGCGTCCACCCCCCAGACCCGGTCGAGCATCTGGTCGCGGCTCAGGACGCGCCCCGGGTTGCGCATGAAGAGCTCCAGGAGGCGCAGCTCGGTGCGGGTGAGCTCGAGGGGCCGGTCGCCGCGGGTGGCCTCGACGCGGTCCAGGTTCAGCCGGATGTCCTCGAACTCCAGGATCGCCTCGTCCCTGGTGGGGTCGCCCAGCGTGCGGCGAAGCAGTGCCCGCAGTCGGGCCAGCAGCTCGGTCAGCGCGAACGGCTTCACCAGGTAGTCGTCCGCGCCGGCGTCGAGGCCCGCGACGCGGTCCTCCACGGCGGAGCGGGCGGTGAGCATCAGCACGGGGACGGCGAGGGACTCAGCCCGCACGACGCGGCACACGTCGAGGCCCGAGACGTCCGGCAGGTTGACGTCCAGGACCATGGCGTCGGGCACGCCCCGGGCCAGGTGGATGGCCGTCGCCCCGTCCGCCGCCATCTCGACGTGGTAGCCGTGGGCGCGCAGGGCGCGGTCGAGCGACGCGGCGACACGGGGGTCGTCCTCGACCACCAGGATGCGCGACGGCACCTATTCGGCTTCCATGTGGCTCACGCCCGCAAGCCTGCCAGACCGGGCGGCGGGGCTACGCGGCACGGGGGGCGACGGCCGCGTCGAACCTGCCGAGGATCGCGCCGCCCTGGGCAGGCGTCAGCAGCCCCGCGGCGACCTGGGCGTCGACCGACGCGTCGAGGAGCGCCCGGGACCGCGCGACGGCCGGGCCGTCGGGCGCCCCCGCCGCGTCCAGTCACCCTGTG
>JAGQUM010000066.1:0-643 GCA_020438485.1 Thermoleophilia bacterium
CCCGGGACGACGCGCGCGACCCACCGGGGCGCGGGCCCCCTCGGCGGCGCCGCCAGCCCCCACTGCCCGTCGGCGCCGCGGCGCAGGGCCCCCTCCGCCCCAGGCGGCAGTACCAGGCGCACGCACGGGCTGACCGGGGCGGCGTAGTAGCGGGCCGTCCACAGCGCCAGGTCCATCAGCTCCGGCGGGACGGGCGGCGTGTCCACGACGCCCGCCAGGGGCTGCAGCGTCCCGTCGTACGTGGGGGGGCCGCCCCCCACCACGACGCCGATCAGGCGCCGCGGCCCAAGCGGGCACGCCACGAGTGTCCCGGGCGGCACGTCGCCGAGGGCGTCCGGCACGGAGTAGTCCAGCGGCCGCTCCAGCGCCCTCGTGTCGGCCAGCAGCAGCACCTGGCGGGCGCCCGAGCTCACGCCGGGCGCCCCGAAGAGCTGCTCAGACGGCGTCGGCCAGGCCGATGTCGGTGTTCTCCCACGTGAAGTCGGGCAGTTCGCGGCCGAAATGCCCGTACGCGGCCGTGGCCTTGTAGATGGGGCGCCGCAGGTCGAGCTGCTCGAGGATGGCGGCGGGGCGCAGGTCGAACCTCTCGGAGACCCACCGGGCGATGTCCTCGACCGGGCGGGTCTCGGTGCCGAACGTCTCG
>JAGQUM010000066.1:765-9933 GCA_020438485.1 Thermoleophilia bacterium
CCTTCGACGGGTCCTTGCCCGAGAACGCGCCGCCGCCGTGGCGGGCCATGCCGCCATACGTGTCGACGATGATCTTGCGGCCCGTCAGGCCCGCGTCGCCCTGGGGGCCACCGATGACGAAGATGCCCGTGGGGTTGACGTAGCGGGTGATGCCGTCGTCCCACAGGTTGTAGCGCTCGAGCACCGGCTGGATGACCTGGCTCGACACGCGGCTGCGCAGCTCCTCCTGGTCCATGTCGGCCGCGTGCTGGGTGGACACCACGACCGCGTCGACGCCCGCCGGCGCGCCGTCCTCGTAGCGCACCGTGACCTGGCTCTTGCCGTCCGGGCGCAGACCCGGCAGCTCGTCGGTGTGCCGCACCTCTGCCAGCCGCTCGGCGATGCGGTGCGCCAGCATGATGGGCAGCGGCATCAGCTGCGGCGTCTCGTCGGACGCGTAGCCGAACATCAGGCCCTGGTCGCCGGCACCCTGGGCGTCGAGCGCGTCCTCCCCGCCCCGCTCGCGGTTCTCGATCGCCACGTCCACGCCCTGCGCGATGTCGGGGCTCTGCCGGTCGAGTGCGATCGACACGCCGCACGTGTCGGCGTCGAAGCCCATGTCGCTGGCGGTGTAGCCGATGCGGCGCACGGTGTCGCGCACGATGTCGGCGTAGTCCACGCGGGCCGACGTGGTGATCTCGCCGGCCACCATGGCCTGGCCCGTCGTCACCAGGGTCTCGCACGCCACGCGCGCCGCCGGGTCCTGCTCGAGGATCGCGTCGAGGATGGAGTCGGAGACCTGGTCCGCGATCTTGTCGGGGTGCCCCTCGGTGACGGACTCGGACGTGAAAAGGTGCTCGGCCAATGGATGCCTCGGGTCGACGACAGGACGTCCCCCGAGCATACCGCCACCCGCGGCCGCCGCGACGAACGACGCGGGGGCCGCGCCCGGCGTGGGCGCGACCCCCGCGGGTCGTGCGGTGACGGCCCTGAGGCCGGCGGTTACTTGGCCGGGTTGAGGCGGACGAACACCTCGAACGTCTGCTCCTTGCCGCCCGTGGTCCAGCCGCTGACGCTGGCGACGCGCTTCAGGTTCGGAACCACCTCCGGGTCGTCCTTGAACGCGCCGGCCGTTTCGCCCACGCGGACCGCCTCGCCCACGTTCAGCCACATCACCGACGTGACGTCCTCGGGCTGGCCCGCGAAGCCCTTCTTGTAGAGCTCGGAGTCGGACAGGGGCTGCGTGGGCCGCTGGATCTGCTTGAGCACGACCGGGCTGGAGCCGATGAGCGCCAGCTTGCCGTCCACGCCGTACGTGACGTGGCCGGACGGGGCGACCGGCAGGTCCCAGCCGGTGACACCGCCCTCGAGCGGCACCTGCGACCACTGCTGGTTCGCCGCCGGCGCGTTGGCCTGTCCCAGCAGGGTGGGCGACGCCTTGCGCAGCGCGTCGAGCGTCTTGGTGGCGCGGGCGGGGTCGTCGACCTGCAGCGCCACCGCGACGTTCGGGTACGGCAGGCCCGGCGTCACGACGATGGCGTGTTCCTTCTCGCCCAGCGCCTTGAGGTCGTCGAGGCTGATGCCCAGCATCGACTGCATCTGGCCGCTGGCCGCGTTCGCCTGGTCGATGATCTGCGGGTTCTGACCCGAGGCGATGTACTGCTGGACACCCTGCGCCACCTGCGCCTGCATGTTGCTGAGGCCGTAGTAGAACAGCGCGTTGGCGGGCACGCGGGCGTTCAGCGTGGGCGCGAACGTGGTGCCGTCGGGCGTCTCGGGGCCACCCAGCAGCACGCCCTTCACGCGGCCGCCTTCGGTCTCGGCCGCGGCGGACGTGGCGATGCGCATGTCCTTGTACATGGCCAGCGCCTTCGCCTGCGACTGCAGTGACGGGTTGTCCTTGGCCTGCACCTGCAGCATCTGCCCCAGGTCGATGTAGCCCTGCGCGAACGTCTCCTGCGGCAGCTTGGAGATGGCGTCCGTGAAGCGGCTGTTGCCGGACAGCGTCGCGGCCCCGCCCGCCGCCTTCGCGTCGATGGCCGCCTTGATCTGGTCAGGCGTGGTGCCCACGAGGATGGCGCCGGGGACGACGGCGGCGTACGACTTGCCGTCCTTGTCCCGGTACACCTTCGTGCTGCCCAGCGTGGTGGGCGTGCCCGTGGCGTTCTTGGAGATGAGCGCCTCGGCCTCGGCCTCCTTGCCGGCCTTCACCTCGATCGCCGCCACGTACTTGCCGTCGTTCGCGGCCTCGGCCACGCCCGGCATGTTCGGCACCGTGGTGCCGGACGGGGCGGTCGTCGTGAGCGCCGTCGACGCACTGGAGGACGTCGGGATGGTCAGCACGCCGATGGCGGCCCGGCCGCCCAGCAGCGGCTTGACGTCCTTGTCGAAGTTGACGTCACCGCTGGAGAGGTCGTCGTCCATCTGCTTGCGCAGCTCCGGGTACGCCGGGAACGTCTTGGCCAGCGTGTCGATCTGCTTCCACTGCGCGCCCTCGGTGTCGGTGGACATCTCGGCGTAGACAAGGGCGCCGCTGGGGATGTACCCCGAGACGGAGGACGCATCCGCGGCGGGGGCGTCCTTCTTGTCGCTGGTCCCGCACCCGGCCGCGATGAGCGCGAGCGCGGTCATGGTGGCGGCCAGCGGCGCGGCGACGCGCTTGGGACGTGAGGCGAGGGCCGTGCGCATGGATGAGAGACCTCCCGAGAGGGTCGGAACTGCTGCTGACGTGAACGACGGTAGCAACGCCTCCCCTGCCCACGGTCACGGGGCAGTAAAGGCTCGGTGAAGCCAACCCTCCGGGCCCCCGGGCGTTACGCGCCCTCGTGTTCGGACGACGGCGCCCGGGTCATCAGATCGGCCATGCACTCGCGCACCGGCTTGCCGGCGACGGCGGCCTGCACCTCGGCGCAGATCGGCAGCTCGACGCCGCGGGCGGCGGCCCGTGCCAGCAGGGGGTCGACGGTCCACAGGCCCTCGGCGACCTGGCCCAGGACGCGCTCAACGTCGCCTGGTGCCGTGCCCTGGGCGATCAGCTCACCCGCCCGCCGGTTGCGGCTGTGGTCGCTGGTGCACGTGGCCACCAGGTCGCCCAGCCCCGCGAGCCCGCGGAACGTGGCCTCGCGGGCGCCCTCCTCCATGCCCAGGCGCGTCATCTCTGCCAGGCCGCGCGTGATGACGCCCGCCTTCGTGTTGTCGCCGAACCCCAGGCCGTCGGCGATGCCGGCGGCGATGGCGACCACGTTCTTGGCGGCCCCGCACAGCTCGACGCCCAAGAGGTCGGGGTTGGTGTACAGACGGAAGCTGCCGCCGGACAGGACCCGCTGGAGCCGTTCGGCGAGGCCCGCGTCGCCCGCCACCACCGACGTGGCGGGCTGGGCCCGGGCGATCTCCTCGGCGTGGTTGGGGCCGCTGAGCACGCAGAACGGGTGGTCGCCGCCCAGCGCGTCGCGCCACATCTCCGACAGGCGTCGCCCGGAGCCCGGGTAGAGGCCCTTCGTCAGCGACACGACACCCACGCCCGGGGAGAGCGCGCCCGCCACGCGGGGGGCCGCGTCCGCGACGGCCCGGCTGGGCACGGCCGAGACCAGCACGTCAGCCGCCCCCAGCGCCGGGTCCGCCGCGTCGGCGTGCGTCACCGCCACGCCGTCCGGCAGCTTCACGCCGGGCAGGTACGCGGCGTTCTCGCGGGACGCGGCGACCGCACGCGCCTGCCCCTCCCCCCGGCACACCAGCGTGACGCCGGCCCCCCGCGAGGCGGCCAGCAGCGCCACCGCCGTGCCCCACGCGCCGGCGCCGTACACCACGACGCGTGTTCCGGTGCCCGGCAGGTCAGTCCCCCCGGTCGCGCACCTGCAGCACCAGCGGCACGCCGTCGAGATCGAAACGCTGGCGCAGGCGGTTCTCGAGCCAGAACCCGTAGTCGCGGGTCATCAGCGTGCGGTCGTTGACGTCCAGGCGCAGCACCGGCGGCGCCTCGGAGGTCTGGACGAGGTAGCGCAGCGACATCCGGCGGCGCCCCCTGCGCGGCCCGGGGCGTTCCTCGGCCAGCTCGCGGATGGCGTCGTTGAGCTCGCGGGTGGGAATGCGGGCCATGTACTTGGCGTGCAGGCGCAGCGCCGCCGGCAGCAGGCGGTGCAGACCCTCGCCGGTGTGGGCCGAGCACACCTCGATCGTGGGCCGCTGCCGGCTCTTGGCGCGGATGAGGCCGCGGATGTGGTCGAGGTCCGGCTGCGCCAGGTCCCACTTGTTCATCACGAGGATGGTGGCGCAGTGGGCGCGAGCAGCCTGGTCCACGGCCTTCAGGTCGGCGTCGGTGACGCCCTCGGTGGCGTCGCATACCACCAGGGCCACGTCGCTGCGCTGGGCGGCCTCCAGCGCACGGATCTGCGCGTAGTGCTCGACGTCCTCGCGCATGCGCCCGCGCTTGCGCAGACCGGCGGTATCCGTCAGCACCACCTGACGACCGTCGACGTCGATGAGCGTGTCGATGGGGTCGCGCGTCGTGCCGGGCCGGTCGTGCACCACCAGGCGGTTCTCACCAAGGAGGGCGTTGATGATCGAGCTCTTGCCCACGTTGGGGCGCCCGATGATGCACACGTGCGGCACACCCTCGGGCCCCCGCTCGGGGGCCTCGCCGGCGTCCGGGAGCGCCGTGACGACGGCGTCCAGCAGTTCGCCGATGCCCAGGCCGTGCTGGGCCGACACGGGGTACACGTCGCCCAGGCCCAGGCTCCAGAGCCCCTGCGCCAGCAGGTCGGTCTCGGGGCGCTCGCACTTGTTGGCCACGACGATGATGGGCACGCCCGCACCGCGCAGGCGGTCGGCCACCTCGAGGTCGCCCGCCGTGGGCGCGGTGTGGGTGTCGACCACGAACAGGGCGAGGTCGGCGTCGTCCAGGGCACGCACGGCCTGCTGGGCAACCTGGCGGCCGATGGGAGTGGGGTCGGACTCGTCGATGCCGCCGGTGTCGACGACCTGGAACGGCACCCCGACCCACTCGGCCCCGCCCTGGCGGCGATCGCGGGTGACCCCGGGCACGGGGTCGATGACGGCGTCGCGGCGGCCCGTGAGGCGGTTGTAGAGCGTGGACTTGCCCACGTTGGGGAAGCCGACGATGACAACGGTGGGCTGGCCCTCGGCCAGGCTCGAGCCCGTGGGGGCGCGGCGGCGCTGCGGCGGGCGGCGAGCCCGGCGGGGCTGCCGTGGGGCGTCGTCGGTCACGCTGTGCCCCCCGCCTCCGGGCCCACGAGGGCACGGATGCCGTCCATCATGGCGTCGGCTGCCGCCTGACTGCGCGCGCCCTTCGAGCCCTCCAGCCCCGACAGGTCGATGGGCGGCCCGAACCGCACCACCACGCCCGTGCGGCGCCACGTGTCGGAGCCGGTGACGCCCACGGGGATCACCGTGACGCCCTCCGCGAGCCCCAGCGAGCCCGCGCCGGGCCACGCGGCCCCGAGCGCGTCGGTGCGGCTGCGGGTGCCCTCGGGGAACATCAGCAGGCGCTCGCCCGCCGCCAGCACCTCGCGGGCGGTGCGGATGGCGTCGCGGTCCGCGCCGCCCCGGTCGACGGGAAACGCACCGCCGCGCGAGATGAGCCAGCCGAACGGGCCGCGGAAGAGCTCCTTCTTGGCCATGAAGTGGAGGCGCCCGGGCAGCTGGGCGACCGCGATGAGCGGCGGGTCCAGCACGCTGCGGTGGTTGCTCACCAGCAGCACAGGCCCCTGGTCGGGCACGCGCTCGACCCCCTCCACCCGCAGACGCATGCCGAACCGGAACACGGGGCGCAGGATGGCGGCGGCGATGCGCACGAGCGTGGTGTTCTGTCGCCTCACGAGCGGACCCCCGACGTGCGATCGGCGACGATCTCGGCCAGCGTGTCGGTGACGGCGTCGATGGGCAGGCCCGTGGTGTCGACCGTGATGGCGTCCGGCGCGGCCCTGAGCGGCGAGTCGGCGCGGGTGGAGTCGAGGTGGTCGCGCCGTTCGATGTCGGCCAGCACGGCGGCCAGGTCGGCGGTCTCGCCGCGGCCCTCCAGCTCGTCGCGGCGGCGACGCGCGCGTTCCTCGGGCGTGGCGACGAGGAAGACCTTGGCCTCGGCCCCGGGCCACACCACGGTGCCGATGTCGCGGCCGTCGCACACCCAGTCGCCGGCGGCGAGCAGCGCCCTCTGGGCGGCGACGCACGCGCGACGCACCGACGGGTGGGCGGCCACGGGCGACACGGCAGCCGAGACCCGCGCCGTGCGGATGAGGCCGGTGACGTCGCGTCCGCCGATGCTCACGTCGTTGCCGTCGGCGCGGGGGCGCAGCTCCACCGGGTGAGCCTCGGCCAGCGCGCCCACGGCGTCGGCGTCGTCGAGCGGCACGCCGTGCTCGAGCGCCAGCCAGGCCACCGCGCGGTACATCGCGCCCGTGTCCAGGTAGCCGAAACCCAGGCGCGCGGCGAGCGCGCGGGCCACGGTGCTCTTGCCCGCCCCCGCGGGGCCGTCGATGGCGACGATCACGCCCTCACGCCCCCGATGGCGGCGACGTCGCGGGCGAACGTGGGGTACGACACCTCGCACGCCTCGAACCCGCCCACCGACACGCCGTCGTCGGACGCGAGGCCCGCGACGACGCCCAGCATGGCCAGCCGGTGGTCGCCCGCCGACTCCATGGCACCGCCGGGCACGCGCCCCTGACCCATCACGCTGAACCCGTCCTCGAGCTCCTGCGCGTCCACGCCCATGCCGCGCAGCGCCGCGACCGTGGTGCGAACGCGGTCGCTCTCCTTGACGCGCAGCTCCTGGGCCCCCCGCACCGTGGTCACGCCGGTGGCGAACGCGGCCAGCAGCCCCACAAGCGGCAGCTCGTCGATCATGGAGGGCACCTCGGCCGCCTCGACGTCCGTGGCGCGCAGGCCGTCGGTGCGGCGCACCACCAGGTCGCCGCACGGTTCGCCGGCGACGGGCGCGGTCTCCCGCACCGTCACGTCGGCGCCCATCCGGCGCATCACGCCCAGCAGCCCCGTGCGCCCGGGATTGAGGTTGACGCCCTGGAGGCGCACGTCGGGGTCGGCGCGGAGGGCCCCGGCCACCAGGTGGAACGCGGCGGACGAGAAGTCGGCGGGAACGGCCATGTCGGGCAGGTCGAGCCGCGCGACGGGCCCTCGGACGCCCACGGCGTCGCCGTCGCGCATCACGTCCACGCCGGACGCGGCCAGCATGCGCTCGGTGTGGTCGCGCGACGGTGCCGGCTCCACCACCCACGTCTCGCCGTCGGCGTACATACCTGCCAGCAGGATGGCGCTCTTCACCTGAGCGCTGGCCACGGTGAGCTCGTGACGCATGGCCCGCAGGGGCGTGCCGCCGCTCACCACCAGCGGGGGCGTGCCGCCCGGCGCCGTGAAGACGGACGCGCCCATCGCCCGCAGTGGCCTGGCGATGCGCGCCATGGGTCGCCCCCGCAGCGACGCGTCGCCGTCGAGGATGATGCTCTGCCCATCCTGGCCCACCAGGATGCCGGAGAACAGGCGCATCAGCGTGCCCGCGTTGGCGCAGTCGATGGCCGGGTGGGGCCGCAGGCCCCGCACGCCCCGGCCGTGCACCACGACGTGGTCCCCCAGCAGGCCGTCCACGTCGGCGCCGCACGCCGCGACGGCGTTCGCGGTGGCGGCCGTGTCGGCCGAGTCGAGCGGCATGTCCACGCCGACCGCGTGCTCGCTGAGGGCGCCCAGCATCAGGGCGCGGTGGGTGATCGACTTGTCGGACGGCACGCGGAGCGTGCCCGTCAGCGCAGCGACGGGTGAGGAGCGCACGGTGGCCATCGACACAGCGTAGCGACGCGCCCGCCCAGCGGGCGCCGCGGCTCCTCGGCACCGCGGCACGCCCTCCGCCACGTGCGGCCGCGGCGACCGCGCTGCCGCACGTGGCGAGGGCCCGTCGTGGACGGCCGCCGCCGCCGACACACACCAGCCCGGCATCCTCAGCCGGGTCCGCGCCCGCAGCGCGGCCAGTGCCGGGCGGCGCCGTCCCCGGATTCGGCTCGCGGGTCCCGACGCCGTCGAGCAGCTCACCACCCCGGTCGATGTCACCGCTGCCCGGCGCGACGGCGCCCGTTCCGGGACGGCGACGGCCCCCGCGGCACGCGTCCGCCGCGTCCAGGCGGGCGATCACGACCGCGGCGGCCAGGACCGCCACTGCGGCCCGTCCCCGCCTCGCGCACGGCCTCCTGCTCGTCCTCGGTCGCGGCGGTGTCCCGGTCGCCGGCCCGGGCGGTCAGGTCATTCACCCTCCAGCGGTTCGGGGTCATTGCGCGTGTCGGTGTGCGTCGCGAGCGCGGCGCGGGCGTCGCCGTGAGGCGCCACGATCACCAGGAGCCGGACGCGGCTTGACGCCCGGCCGCCTCAGCGCGGCGCGCCCCGCGCGCTCCTCAGCCTGGGCAACGCGAAGTGCCGGGGACTCGCGGTCCTCATGCCGGGAGCGCGGCACCGAATCCGCTCGGTGCACCACCTGGACGTGCCGTCAGGCACCTTGACGCCGCGGGCTTGTTCTACTTATACTAGAACTATGCTGATTGTGGTGGACGCCGACGCGGGGACCCCGCTGCACGCCCAGATCGCGGGCCAGATCCGCGCCGCCGTGGCGGCGGGCGACGTCGCTCCGGGCCACCGGCTGCCGGCGGCCCGGGAGCTGGCGACGTCGCTCGGCGTCAACGTCCACACGGTGCTGCGGGCCCTCGCCACGTTGGCCGACGAGGGCGTGCTGCAGGTGCGGCGCGGGCGCGGGACGGTGGTGACGGCCCGCGGGACTCAGATCGCGAACGTCGCGACGATGGTGCAGGGCCTCGTGCGCGAGGCGCGCCGGGCCGGAGTGGCCGACGCCGACGTGCTGCGACTGGTCGGGGCGAAGCTGGCGGAGGGGGGCGCGGCGTGACGTGGATGCGCGGAATCACGGGTGCGGCGGTCGCGGGGCCCGTGGCGGCCATCGCGGCCGCGGCGGCGGCGTGGGCCGGCCGGGTGCCGGACCCCATGGCCACGCACTTCGGCCCCGTGCGGGCCGACGGCGCGACGGGGGTGGCGGCGTTCACGGCGGGGTCCCTGGCCGTCGCGACGGCCGGGGCCCTGGCGCTGGGCTGGGCGGTGTCCGCGCGCCGGGCCGACCGGCACCGCCGCCGGGCGGTGGCCGCCACCGGCGGGCTGGCGTCGTCG